>JBDTCL010000056.1:0-6626 GCA_039923595.1 Antricoccus sp.
GTCACACAAGGGGCCTTTTTTGCCACCAGACCACAGTGGCCGAGGCCACGGTCAGCGACACGATCGGGACCAGGGCGAGTTGCCCGATCGACACCGGACCCGTCGCGGAAGCCTCGGCGGCCCAGAGCGCCGGCGAGGACAGTGGGAACCAGGCGCCAGCACCGGCCAGGACCGCGACCTGTGCGGCAACGATGAGTCCGATGATGCCACCAAACGCGACCAGGTAGCCACGTCCTACGCTCGCGAAGATAGAGACCGTGAGAGCTAGCAGGCCCGTCAACGCGGCCAGCACCACGACACGCCCCAATGCGCTGAGGGTCTCATTGTCGGGAACTCCGAGCCCCGTGGCCATCCCGGTGAGGATCGCGACTGGCCCGAGTACCACTGCGATCGCGAGGGTCCATAGCGTCAGTAAGAGGAGTTTCGCGGCGGCCACAGCGCCCCGAGGGGTGGCTGAGGCGTAGAACGAGACGATGGTCCGGTCCGCGTATTCACGGCCGAAGCACCAAGCCACGCCGATGCCCATGCCCAACAAGCCGCCCGTGCCGACGACTTGTCCCAGCGCCGAAACGAAACCTTCCCAGCCGGGCCCGGGGAGCATGGCTCGCGCTTTGAGCGTCATGGGATCCGTTCCGGATTGTCCAGCGGCTGCAGCGAAAGCAGCAGCCAGAAGCGACGGCACCAACAGCACGACCACGGTCGTGCTCACCATCACCCGTGAGCGCCTCAGCTTGAGCCACTCGGCCTCGATGGCCGCGCGCACCAGATCACTTCTCATGAGCGAGCTCCGGGAACGGCTGACTTGGAGGTAACGCTGTCGGCTGCGAGGATCATCTCAAAGAACGCGTGCTCCAGTTGAGCAGAGTTTCGCGGCAGCTCCCCGACCGCTCGGCCCCGGTGAATGACCTCGACTCGATCAGCGACGCGCGCGACCTCATCGAGGTGATGGCTGGAGACGAGGACCGCCGCCCCGTCGTGCGCGGCTTCTTGTACAAGGTCGCGAAGGAGCACGACACCGGCAGGATCGAGCGCATTCGTTGGCTCATCGAGAATCAAGAGGCGAGGAGAATGGACCACGGCACTTGCCAGGCCGAGGCGTTGTTTGTTGCCCTGGGACAGCTTGGAGCAGCGCCGGTCCTTATAGGCGGTCAGATTCAACCGCTCGACGGCCCGGGTCACGGCGCGAGGCGCCTCGGCCCTGTTCAATCCGTGGAGGCGAGCCGCAGCCCACAGGTTCTGCGCGACGGTGAGTTCGGGATAGGCGAAAGGTGTCTCGATCATTTGGCCGACCCATCGCCATTGCTCAGACCGTGCAGTAGTGACGTCATGCCCAAAGATTTTTGCTTCGCCCGAGTCGGCGCGTGTCATGGCCAGCGCTAGTCGCATCAGTGTTGTTTTCCCGGCACCATTGAGGCCGATTAATGCCACGACTTCGCCAGGTTCGGCGGACAGGTCGAGGTCGTCGATCACGACCTCCTGGCCGAACCGTTTCATGAGATGACTGCATCGCAGCGCCTTCTCGGTCGGGCTGTTCACTGTCGCCCCGTTTCGCGGTCGCTCGGGTAGAGGATCTCCAACGCCTTCAACAGGTTTTCTTTCAAGGAAGTGCTTGCCTCGTCGGTTCCCCACGCCAAAACGGCTGCGGTCAGCGCCCCGATCGTGGCCGCCGCAGCGATCTGAGACTCAAATGGCGGTGACGCGTCGGCCAGTGCTTCGCTCACGGCTGTCTGAGTGGCAACGGTGTTGGCCCACATACCCGCAGTCAAAGAAGGGGTGGTGGCTCCGATGCGTACGCGCAATTTGACTTGTTCTTCCTCCGGCAAGCTGATCGCCTCCAGGGCCGTGCGGACCCCTAGGCATGCGCGCGCCATGGCTGGGAGGCTTGGCAGTTGTGCCGCGACCGCAGCCGCGATCGCCGGGTCGAATGGATCTTGTAGGACCAACGATTGTTTTGTCGGGAAGTGCCGGAAGAACGTCATGTGAGAGACGCCAGCAGCCCGCGCGATCTGCTCAACAGTGACGGACTCGTAGCCGTCCTGGACGATGAGCGCCAGACCGACGTCTTGCAGATGCTCGTGAGTCCGGAGCCAGCCCATATCGTTTATGTTAGTCACTAACACTTGCGATGTCGAGGTCAGGGCCGTCGAGCGCCCTGCCCAGGTGACTCTCAGTCGCCGACTGGCGCACGGACGGCGCAACTCCGGACACGCACAGCCAACGCTGTCCAATTTGCCGCCCGAGAGTGATGTCGGCATTCGCAAGCATCCCGGGGCCAGCAACCACCTCGCTGACATCACGATTCACAAGGAGCTGACGTCAGGATTGACACCCAAAGCCACACATTCGACTAGGGCGTCTGCGCACCAAAAAAGGCCGGTGTGGACACCCGACCCGTGCTGCGGTTGGTGGGATCCTTAATTCGACACCGGAAGGATTCGCCGTAACGCACTGATCTCTCCGGTGATATTTATGCCTATCTTGCTTGCCTGATCCAGTGGGATCGCACCTTGGAGTAGACCAACGAGGGCAGGACCTGGGCCGGTGATTGCGGCGGTTGGATGGGTGTCTGGGTGGCAAATACCCACGGTCACGGTACCGTCGCCTGCGGTCAGGTCAAATCCGTCTCGGAGATCTCCGAACCGAACGGTGACAGGAGCTTCTTGCGGTCGCCCATCACGCAGCAAGTATGTCGCGGGCAGGCTGAGCCAATGCATCTGGAAGGTGGCGTCTTTGGGAGCGTTGGGCACGGTGGGGGCACCCCATTTCAGCAGTTCCCGGACGACTCCTTCGAGCGCGCGTCCACGTTCGGTGAGCCGATAGACCGCTCCCGGCACCGGTGGTGCGGCGATCTCGCGGCGCAGCACTTCGTGCTCTTCTAGGTCGCGCAGTCGCTGGGCGAGCAGGTTGGGGGCGATACCGGGCAGGCCGATCTGCAAGTCGGTAAAGCGAGCCTGGCCGTTGATCAGCAGTTCTCGAACGAGCAACAAACTCCAGCGGTCTCCGACGATATCGAGGGCGCGCGCCACCGCACATAGCTGACCGTACGACTTCACGACACCTCACTTGACAAAATCTAGTAGCTGCTAGTTATTCTATAGTAAATCAGCACGTCCGCTCAAGGAGGCATTACATGTCCGGCCCTCTCTTCCCTGCCGCCCCCCGCGTCCTGCAGGACTATTACCGCATCCTTACCGGCGGCGCTGACGCCTACGGGGGTGGTGAGCAGTTGCGCCCGCTGCTGTCGCCACACCTCGACTTTTCTGGCTCGCTCGCCGGCCACCATCCTGATTCGACTGATGGCTTCCTGCACGGTGTCTCGGGATTCATCGCCACGGTGGAGCGCATCGAGGCCCTTCAAGAGGTCCACGACGAGCGGGGATCGGCGGTTCTCTACGACGCTGCCTTGCCCGGCGGGACCGTCCGCTTCGCCGAGTTTTTCACCTTCCGCGACGGTGTCATCGACGAACTTAACCTTCACTACGACGGTCCGGACTACTTAGCCAAGGGCGGCCGCTGACCGATGTCCAAAAGCAAGCGTGCCGATCGTTCGGGTGAGCGGACGTCGGTTAAGACTGCGCATCGTGACGAACTCGCCGCGCGGGTTCGAGCGGCATTCTCGGACCGAGACGTGCGCGAGGTGCGAATGTTCGGCGGATTATCGTTCATGATCGATGGCAGGATGGCAGTATCGGTTGGCCGCGAGGGAGACTTACTCGTTCGCATCGACCCCACTGAGCACGACCAGCTCCTTAAGATGCCCGGCGCGCAGAACGCCATCATGGGCGCCGACCGGCCGATGGGGCCAGGGTGGATCACCGTCCAACGCACTTATCTCAGTATCAGCGACCAGTTCAGCTTCTGGATCCGAACGGCTCTTGAGTTTCATGCCGCTCAAACGAATGCACCCTCCTGAAGCCCACATCTCAGGATGATCCTCACTCTGCTCATTCGGCATAACGGTTGTCGCATCTTCGGGTGATTTTCCGAGCCCGTGCCCACCCCGCACTTGGCTAGGGCTGGACCGACTTCAAACTCTGGAACGAATAACGTCGAAACTGATCTCAGGTTCGGCACCGGCAGTCGCGTCTTCCCACTAAGACAGGCACCTTCACGAGGTCTCACCGAGGAGCGGCTGATGGCAATTCGGCTATGCGGCGAGGAACGGATCGAGCGCGTCGATCGTCGACCCTGGGGTTTTGATACGAGGACAACCGATGTCGCAGACAGATCAGCGCGTTGACCTGATCGCGCACGCCGTTAATCGTGTAGGTAGCTTGCAAAGCTCGACCACGAGCAATACTCGATCGTGCATGAAGGGCATAGAGCCGGCCCATCCCGATCAGGCTCTCAGGCGTCTGAGCTGACGAAGGCGCGCGTGTCGTTTGCGGTATCGAAGAGTAGTCAGAATGATTCGCCTCACGCAGCGAAGTCTTCCGCCGGCCAGAATGACAGGTCGACCTGAAGCGAGCTAGTAAGAGTGAAAACCGGGAACAGGGTCCGGCCGGCCTACACATTAAGATGTTCTTCGGCGTCGTGGATCTTATACATGGTTGAAGTCCAGTGATCAACGACGTATTCAGGAGCAAGGCCCCCAGCCAGACGAAAAGCCAGATCGATATCAGACCATTTGCCCTCACGGCCAAGCGCCGCTGGACCAACGACGGCTGCGGCCTCCAGCTGATTGTCCACTCTCGCAGCCGCAACCAGCTGATCACGCAGCTTCGATCGCTCAACTTCGCTGAACACAGAATTTGTTCTATTTCCGCGTTCGGAACCTCTTAGGTCCAGGCGGCACGATCGTGCAAGGCGCTCATGAGGTCAATTGCGCGAACACTGTCGGTGCTTCACATTTTGGCCCTGGATCGACCAACACTTTCGACGTGATACACCGGGAGCACGCGACAGCATCGCCTACTGGGTTGAGATCCAGCGATCTGAGGTCCGCATTTCCGCCGAGATGAACGATCCAATTCAACCCTCGTGTCACCGAAATTTTCAGGCTCCAAGATGACACCTGGACCATGATCTTTTGCCATGCCAACCCGCGCGCGGGCATCGACCCCACCTAGTCCTTGCCTGTCCGCACGGCTACGTGCTCGATCATTGCGACAAGGGCCGCCTTCGTCAAGGTTGAGGTCGGGGTCGTTCCCGCACCGCGTACAACTGCACGTCAGCGTGCAGCATTTGCGACCCACCAGACTTAGATGATTGTCACCGGGAACAATTCGGTGCGAGCGATCACCCGATCTCGTTGGACGCTCAGTTCCGTGCTGCGCGGATCATCCCGATATCCCTCGAACGCCGCCTGGTTGGTAAACCAGTAGATCTGCACCTCGTTGGGTTGCCCATCAGTGCCGTCGCTCCTGGCCCTCTGCACGAGGGCGCCGTCGTGAGCCGGGATGAATGCGAGCACGCAATTCTGGTGATCGCTCAGCGCTGCCTCCTGGCCAGGGTGCGCCCCCAACAAGCAACACAGCAGTACGGCTGAATCCGGCTCATCCGTCACCGCTTCACTCTAAGACCAGTGGTGGCCCACCAGCCGCCTACGGGACGCCCCGAGTTTCAGCAATCGTTCTGCACCTGGGTTCGGGACTAGAATCGCATCCATCCGAATCCTTTCGCGACAATCGGCAGACCCGTCTGCGCGGCGCCGCGAAACGAGCACATCTCGCGTCAAGCAAAGGACACCACCCGTGAAAATCGCCTTCATCCAGGCCGGCTGGCATCACGACATCGTCGGAGGGGCATTGATCGGGTTTCAGCACGAACTTTCCGCTCGCGACCATGAATCGACCGTGGAGGTCATTGACGTTGCCGGAGCTTTCGAAATCCCACTTCACGCTCAACGTTTGGCCCGGCGCGGCGAGTATGCCGCGATCGTTGCAGCCGCATTCGTCGTCGACGGTGGGATCTATCGTCATGAGTTCGTTGCAGGCACGGTTCTCGATGCGCTTATGAGGGTCCAGCTGGAGACCGACACTCCCGTCCTGTCGATGGTTTTGACGCCTCATAATTTCCAAGAAACCGGCGCCCATCGGGACTTCTTCCAAACCCACTTTCGTCTCAAGGGCGCCGAGGCCGCACGCGCGTGTATCTCGACCGTGGCATCTCTGCAGAAGCTCGCCGAGCGGCACTGAGCGACCGATGACACCTCGGATTGCCAGCGCATCGTCCGTAGCAATCACGGCAGTACACCGGGAGGGCCGATGATCGCCGATCGATGGGGTGTGACTGAGGACGAGGTCGCTCGCCACTATTCATGCGACGACTACGTTTGCGCTCCAGTTCTGCAGGCGTGGCGCGGTGTGACCGTCCATGCCACCGCTGACGCGTTGTGGCCATGGGTCACTCAGATCAGGCTCGCGCCGTACTCCTACGACTGGATCGACAATCTCGGCCGCCGCTCGCCACAGCAATTGCGAGCCCTGCCCGAGCCGGTTCCAGGGGAATCTTTCACCGCGACCGCCACCCGGCCAATCGGACGCGTCCTTGCCGTCGACCCGGGACAGCAATTCACCGGCCAGATCATGGGCGCCATCATGACCTATGCGCTCGTACCGACCGCTGACTCGACTCGGCTACTGCTCAAAATCGTCGTCCCTCGTGGCCGTTTGTTTGCCCCGCTG
>JBDTCL010000057.1:0-9963 GCA_039923595.1 Antricoccus sp.
GGCGAGCGATATTCTCCACATATTGGCGAATGTTTGGCTTGACTGCCGCATCGACCAGTGTCGTGATGGATCGTTCATACTCACGATATTCGCGTAGGACATCTGACGAGATCGAGATGGTCGCAGCGGGATGCTCGCGCTCAAGCACGTCGCGCATTCGACGTTCGTGGTCCGGATTGACGTAGCTGTGCAGAAAGCACACGCCAATGGTGTTGATGTCGGCCTCGCGGAAGAACTTCGCTGCGGCGACAGCGTCCTGCTCGTCAAATGGCCGAATTTCACTGCCGTCGACTTTTAACCGGCCGCGGACCGTACGCACTCGATCTACCGGAACAATACGATCCGGCTTCACCCAGAAATAGGAATTGCCGTACCCATCGGGCACTGATTGTCTGGCGATTTCCAGAATATGACCGTATCCCTCAGTGGTAATAAAGCCGAGATTCCCAACCTTGCCTTCAAGCAATTTATTGGTAGCCACAGTCGTGCCGTGACTCACGGCGCTCACGGCGGTCCCATCGAGACCGAGCGAACTGAGGACCTTGTCGATACCCGCCAAGAATCCCTCTGCGGGATCAGCTGGCGTTGACGGAGTTTTGGTGGTCAGAATCGCACCAGTCTCCTCGTCCATCGCGACCACATCGGTAAACGTGCCGCCGGTATCGATACCAATCCTTACTCGACTCATCGGCGCGTGCGCAAAACGACTGCCGCTCCGACGAGCACTCCGCCAAGTGCGATCGCTGCGCCAGCGAGGGCCGACATCAAGTCGAAGCTCTCAGCGCTTGTTTTCATCGGCACCCGGCCGCTGAAAACCTGCGTTGCGCCCGGCTCAGGTGGCGACGTTGGCGACGAACTCGTCACGGCTTGCGGAGCGGGCGTGATCGGCTTCGCCTTTCCGGTAAGGAAATCATTGAGATTCCCGAAATACTCACCAGCAAGTTTTTTGGCAACACCGGTAATCATTCGTTGACCGACACCGGCAATCACCCCGCCAATGATCGCGTCGGCATCATAGGAAAGTGTGCAACCACCATCCGCGGCGGTCAATGAAATCTGACAGGTCGCGCTCACAGTTCCCGGTCCACCAGAGCCAGTTGCCTTTAATACGTAAGAATTAGGTGGCTGCTTATCGGTCAATTGGACACTGCCGTCGTAGATGCCGCGGATCGAAGCGACACCAGCTGACACGGTCATCTTGAACTCGTCGTCCCCGATCTGCTCAAGGGACTGACAACCCGGGATGCATTGGGCTAACACCGCTGGATCGTTGAGTGCTTCCCAGACCTTCTCCGGGGTTGCTTCGAGTACCGCCTCGCCAGCTATCTTCACGATGGGTCTCCTTTAGTATTCTCGTTTTCGGTGATAAATCTTTTAGTGCGCAGGTGTGAATCAGCGGCGGCAGCAATGCGCAAATCGTGCAGTTCTGAAGGCGAAATAGGCATTGCCGCAATTCGAATATCGAGTGCGTCTTCGATCGCTGAGGCGATTGCCGCACTTACCGGTATCACTCCAGCCTCGCCCGCGCCTTTGATGCCAAGCGGATTAAGCGGCGAGGGTGTCTGGAGGTGTTCTGCTTCGATCGTCGGGATCTCGGTGGCGTACGGCATCAAGAAGTCCATAAACGAGGCGTTCTGCAGTTGGCCGTATTCGTCGTATGCCATTCGTTCATAAAGTGCGCCGCCGACGCCTTGAGCGACACCGCCGTGAATCTGGCCCTCGACGATCATCGGATTGATCACATTGCCGCAGTCATGTACGACCGCGTATTTCAGAATCGAAATTTCTGAGGTGGCAGCATCAATCTGCACAATTGCCGCGTGCATCCCCGCGGCGAATGTGGACCGGATTGGCGAATAGTAATCTCGCCCTTCAAGGCCCGGTTCCTCATCATCAGCAATCGGTGGCTTATCTGGATCATTCTGTCCACCGAATTGAGTTGCGGCTTTAGTGGCTTCATCAAAGGCGTACCGCAGCGGATTGCTCAGCACAGCAACGGTCTGCAGCGCCATCGACTGATCCGGTGAGCCTTTCACCCGAACGAATCCGTCAACAATTTCTAAATCTTCTGGCGCAGCTTCCATGGCTTCAGCGGAAATCTTGATTGCCTTCGCTCGAACCACTCGTGCGGCAAGCGCGATAGCATTGCCGCTCATCACTGCAGCGCGTGAGGCGAATGTGCCTACGGCATAAGGGAACCGGCGAGTGTCACCGGTCGTCACCTCCACCATTTCGATGGGAACACCAAGCTCATCAGCGACAATCTGCGCGAAGGCAGTCTGATGCCCTTGGCCTTGACTAGTCAGACCAGTAGAGACCTTGACCTTGCCATTGGTTTCGACTTGGACGTGGCCGCCTTCGTACGGGCCCACACCGGTTCCCTCGACGTAACAACCGATCCCGAGACCGATCAACTGTCCCTGCGCAGCCGCGTCTCGACGACGTTGATCAAAGCTGTCCCAGTCCACCATGCCTTTGAGCATCGACAGCAGCTGAGGGTAGTCACCAGAGTCATAGATCAGCGGTCGACCGTCTTGAAAGATCAGGCCATGGTCATAAGGAAACTCATCTGGCTGAATAAAATTGGCGGCGCGGACGACAGTGCGGTCAAGACCCAGATCATCGGCGATCCGGTCCATTGTGCGCTCCATCGCGAAGACACCTTGCGGTCTGCCCGCTCCGCGATACGGCGTCACGATCACCGTGTTGGTATAAAGGCTGTCGAAAATGCAGCGATACGCCCCCGGCTTGTAGGGGCCTAGAAGTTGGGTTGACGTAATGATCGGCACGATCACGCCGTACGGCATGTAGGCACCGTGGTCGTGCCAAATACGCACGTCGAGTGCCAAGATTCGGCCATTGTCGTCGTAGCCCACGGTGATTTCGTGCTCCTGGGCCCGCTCATGGGCCGCTGCAATGAAGTGTTCGCGACGATCCTCGGTGTATTTGACTGGCCGGCCCAGCGCTATGGCGGCCATCGGGGTCAGCAATTCTTCAGGCCAAGGGTGGACGATCTTGACCCCGAAGCCACCACCCACGTCAGGTGCAATCACTTCCACTTGCGACAGATCAAGTGCCAACTTTGCCGCGATTGCAGCGCGAACCGACGTGGATGCTTGCGTCGAGGTATACACCCGTAGCGAATGATCCACCGCATCCCAACGCGCGTGAACTGCGCGACCCTCCATTGGGGTGCAGGCGCTGCGCTCAATGGTGTGTTTGAAGCTCAACGTATGAGGAGCGGTCGCTAACGCACCATCGACATCACCAACCTGCTGCTCAAAATGCGCGCCGATATTGCCCGGTGCGCTTTGGTGCACCAGATCAACCGCAGCGCGCGCAGCTGGAATGCCGACTACAGGGTTCAAGTACTCGTAGCTGACTTCAATCTTTTCAGCCGCATCCTCAGCCGAATATCGATCGGTACCGATGACGAAGGCGATCGCCTCGCCGACGTAATTAACTTCGTCTTTAGCCAGCGCGTACTGCGTCACGCCGCTGAGGATCGACGGATGCGGGATAAGCAGCGGAAGTGGACCAGCGAGTGGGCCGGTCAGATCATCGTAGGTATAGATAGCGACCAGACCAGGCACCTCAAGGGCATCGGTCACATCGATATTCGTAATCCGGGCGTGCGCATGAGGAGATCGGACAACGGCGGCGCTATAGGCATCTAAGCCATCTCGCGCCACATCGTCGGTATAGCGGCCTTCGCCTCGAATCAGTCGGTTGTCTTCGTATCGTTTAACCCGCTCACCGAACTGTTTGGTGGTCATCGTGGTACCGCTGTCGAGGCTAATTGCGCGGCGCGAAGGACCGCAGCTTGGATATTCTGATAGCCGGTGCACCGGCAAAGGTTGCCGCTGATCATTTCGCGTGCCTGGTCTGCATCCGGAGCCGGATTATCGACGATCCCAGCTGCGATCGTCATCATGAATCCCGGCGTACAAAAACCGCATTGCAGCGCGTGACAATCTCGGAAAGCTTGCTGAACCGGATGGAGGGAACCATCGGCACCGGCAAGCCCCTCAATGGTCTTTATCGACAGCCCTTCAGCTGAGACGGCAAACATAAGGCAAGAGCGCATCGGACGGTCATCAACGAGTACGGTGCACGCACCGCACACACCGTGCTCACAACCGACGTGCGTGCCGGTCATGCCTAGGTCATGACGTATCGCGTCGGACAAAAGCCGCCGAGCGGGCACTGAGATTTCGTAGGGCGTGCCGTTGATGTTGAGCGTGATGTCGTAGCGGACTTCGGGGTCAGTCATCTTTTCACTCCTGCTCAGCGAGTTGGCATAAAGCGCGATAGGTTAGCGTGCGCGCCAGTTGCAGACGATAAGCAGCGGTGGCATGAATATCATCTTCAGGTTCCAGCCCCGCGACCGCAACGTCAGCGACCGCCTGCAGATCCAAGCCCGACAGTGGACCGACGAACTGATCTGTGAGATCAACTAGAACTGG
Organism: Antricoccus sp.; assembly: GCA_039923595.1. Classification (GTDB taxonomy): domain Bacteria; phylum Actinomycetota; class Actinomycetes; order Mycobacteriales; family Antricoccaceae; genus Antricoccus. The sequence goes on from JBDTCL010000057.1 coordinate 4,467, forward strand.
AACGCTCGCCAATGCGAAATACGCCACCGCAGCGGACCGGACGTCGCCGTTTTCGACATCGAGCCGAAGTGCCACCCCGGCAAGGGCGTAGTCACCATGCCGACGCGAAACCTCAGTGATGGTGGTCCTAACCGATGCCGGGCCGACCGGAAATGTTGCTGAGATCGCCATTTCGCCGGGACGCATCGACGTTTCCAACGGTCCGATGAACAGCTCATCCGCGGCGATGTCGCGCTGTCCGGTGACACTGGCAACTTGCAAAGTGCCGCCGGTGAGGGCCAAGACTGCCGGCATCTCAGCCGACGGATCGGCATGCACGATGCTGCCGACTGTGGTGCCCCGATTGCGAATTGCCGGATGTGCAACCAGCCCTAGCGCCTGAGCAATCACTGGAACCGCAGCCGCTACGCCGCTATCGGATTGCAGATCGGCATGCCGTACTAGCGCTCCCACGACAACCTTGTCGTCATCGATCGTAATCTTGGTGAGTTCGTGAATCCGGTTGATATCGATGATGTGCTCAGGTGCGGCGAGGCGCATATTCATGATGGGGATGAGGCTTTGACCGCCGGCGAGCACCTTTGCGTGCGGACCAAGCTCGTCGAGCAGGCCCAATGCCTGCTCGACGCTGGTGGGCCGGTGATAGGTGAACCGGCTGGGTTTCACGCAGTCGGCCCGCCATCCGCGAATTCGGTCTGCGCCGACCGTTCGGCATGCGCACCGGTGTGCCCGAGTGCCGGACCAGTCCCGCCATCAAATCCCGGATCCTCACCAGCTGCGCGACCGGCTACTTGCTCAGCTCGCAATGCGTCCTTCATTTCCTGCGGTGCAAGCCACCGAGCGATGTGCCAACCGGCGACCGCCACAATGGTGCCGAGCGCGATGCCGCCCAAGCTGAATTTGGGAGAAATGTTCAGTTGCACGTTACCGACGCCGATGATGATCCCAGCAGCAAGCGGTACGAGGTTGATGGGATTGGCGAAGTCGACCCGATTCTCTTTCCAAATCTTGGCGCCTAGCAAGCCGATCATGCCGTAGAGGACGACGGTGATACCGCCAAGAACAGCACCAGGAGTGCCGTTCACGAGCGCACCGAATTTGGGACAGAAGCCAAGCAAGATGGCAAATAGCGCCGCTACGTAGTACGCAGCAGTCGAATAGACCCTCGTCGCGGCCATGACCCCGATATTCTCGGCGTACGTGGTCGTCGGCGAGCCACCGACGGCGGAGGAAATAATCGTTGCCAGACCGTCTGCACCGATCGCGCGGCCCATATAAGGATCAAGGTCCTCACCGGTCATTTCCGAGACTGCCTTGACGTGCCCGACGTTCTCAGCGATCAGCGCAATAACCGCAGGCAACACCAACAGGATGAATTGTCCGCTAAAGGAAGGTGCGTGGAAATTCGGTAGTCCGATCCAATCGGCTTTGCCGATTGCGCCGAAATCTGTCCGGAAGTGCGGGAACGCGGTCGCGTGGCAGTACAGACCGTCGGCCGTGCATGGTTTGCCGTTCGCGTCGAGCAAATTCTGCCCGGGAAGTACCGAGGTGACCTGACCGGAGGTCTTATCGAGAATGAAGGACAGGACGTAACCGAAGATGAGTCCGAGCAGAATCGAGACCCTCGCCCACATCCCACGCAACAGCAGCGAGGCGACGATGACGAACGCCATCACGGTGAAGCCGACCCACTGATCTTGCGGCCAATAGGTGCCAGCGACCACCGGAGCGAGGTTGAAACCGATCAGCACGACAACGGCACCGGTCACCGCTGAAGGCAGCACCTTTTGGATGACATGCCCACCCAGGAAGTGGGTGATGACGCCGATAAGTAACAGCACAACGCCGGAAATCATGATCGCGCCAGTCACCGCGCCGGAATCACCACCAGCGGCGCGAATCGCGGCGACGCCACCGACGAATGCGGCACTCGTACCTAGATAGCTCGGCACCTTGCCGTTCACGATGAGCAAGAAGATGATGGTCGCAACACCGGACATCATGACCGCGAGGTTCGCGTCCAGCCCCATGATTAAGGGGAATACGAAGGTGGCGCCAAACATCGCCACCACGTGCTGGGCACCAATGCCGACCGTGCGCCCCCAAGTGAGCCGTTCAGACGGCTTTACCGCCTCGCCCGGTCCAGGCGTTTCGCCAGTGCCTTTAAACAACGTCCACTTGAGACTCACTTGTGCTCTCCCTTGCGACACGCTCGCCCGGAGCGGCGGTGTGGCGTGGTTCACGCCGTTCTGATGAATCTAGAGGTGGTAAGTCTAAGAAGCATGGTCAACACTTCACGTCACCGAGATTAATTGTTGTCAAATGTTGCCAATCTTTGTGGATCTGGACCGCATTTGTCGTCTGGCGCTATGGTTAGCAGGTCCGCGCCTTCATCACATGGAGCGCCAGTAACAAGTTCAGACGCAGCGTCGCATCATCGGTGAACGGTCCAACGAGCCGTTCCAGCTTGCCGATCCGGTACCGCAGGGTGTTGTAGTGAAAGTGCAGTATCCGCGCCGCACGAGCGATATTCAGATTCGTTTCCAGCAGCACGAGCAAGGTCTCGCGCAGATCATCGCTTTCCGGATCATGTTCAGCGAGCTGACCAAGCACCTCACCGACGTAACTCTGCAGCTCGGCACTATCTGGGATCAGCGACAGGAGGCGATAGACGCCGAGATCATCAAACATGGTCACCGCTCCGTCGCCGGAGAATCGGCGACCGACCGTCAAAGAGCGCTTCGCCTGCGAATAGCTGCTCGGGATCTCATTGGTGTTCCTACATCCACGGCCGACGCCGACTCGACTCGGGCGATCGCCTACCGCGAGTGCTCGCGCAACCTGCTTGGCCACGATTTGAAGAGCCTCAGCGGTAATCGTCGTGCCGATCAACGCAACGGCATGCCCGGAAAAACCTACGCAAGCTGCGTTGGTATCGACCGTGCGCAATGCTCGCTGCCAGGCATTGGCCAGACGATCGATTTGAGCGGGAGACGGAGCAGCGAGAACGTCCTCGGCATATTCGATCACACAGGTGATCAACGGGCGGTCTAAATCCCACCCAAAACCGGCAGCCTGTGCCAGTACCCTACTCAGTTCTAACCCTCGACCCTCAACCAAATCACGTACCAAATCCGACTGGTAGCGCGTTTCTACCTCGTTGACTGCTTGTTGGCGGGTGATCGCCAAGGCGGCGACCGTCGCCGCGCGCTCCAAGACAGTTGTCGCATCCGAATACAGCGGCTGCTGGCGTTCGTCATCATCGGGCAGGGCACGAATGGTCCCCAGCCGTGCTTCAGCCGCCACAATCTGAACCGCGTCGTGCGGCGAATTACGGCGATCGCTCAAGCCGTCAATATCAGTCTGCTCGCAGGGGCCCGTCGGTGTCGCGACGGTCAGCACTCGGCCCAGTATGTCCTCGATCAAGACCGGGGCATTGAGTAACGACGCCGCATCGCGGCATACCTCCGGCAGTCCCCCGCCCGCGAGCACTGTGGCGATAAGTGCCTGATGGATCGCTTCAGACCGCTCGATGGCGACCGCCTGTTTGTGCAAAATAGCGGTCAAGACATCGTTCATCACATCGTCGAAACCGCATTGGTTATCGATCAAGACGATGGGGAAATCGCGCTCATTCGCGGCGCGCAACATTTCCTCGGGCAACTCCTCGAGGTATCTGCCCAGCTTGATCGCGAGCCCCGCCAAACCACGCCGATCCAAGCTCTGGACGAGATGCGTCAACGATGATGGGTCGTCCTTGATCGGGTATCCGGTCGTCAGAAGTAGCTCGCCAGTCTTGACCCACGGCAGAACATCAGGAACTTCCATGATGTTCATCCGTTCGACAACCCGGCCCAGACCCGCCCAGCCCGCGATAACTTGTGCTCCCTGAAGCGATCTGACCTGCATCACCTCGCGCATGCTCAATCCGACCTGCGATGGCATAAATCCTCCATAGTCAGCTCATATCGTGTCAGATGAAAAGCAACTATTAACAGTGTTCGGCAAACTATTTGTGCACTTCTGTCCCATGAGTAGGTTTCTGCCCATTTTTAGTCGTCTGCGCACACCGACCGAATCGGCCATCCGTTGTCGAATGGCGCTGGGCGGGTTCCCGGTAGACCTGGTCACCAACTTGACTAGTAAGAGCTGCGGTTAATTCGGCGGTGACCTAACCGATCCATTTCTTCGTCTACTCCAGCGTTGCTCTCGCGCATTCCGCTTGTGTGTGCTCGAGTGAGGTGTCGGTTTTCTGAAATGTTCGTTCAGTGCGAGATCCGGGTTAGGCCGGGACAAGGAGAACGCAGCACCGACTGTCCGCTGGCTCCAATAGCGGGCTCAGCTGGTCGGCGCAGTCGAGGCCGTTGACCATGCCGGTAAGCAGATCGAGGTTCATTTGGCACACCATTTCTGGGTGCCGACCGACGAGAGAATGAAAGGGACAGTTAGCCAGAATTATGTCGCAGCCGCGCTGCTGGGGGCGATACCCGTTCTCAGCGAGGCTGCTCAAGAGCGACGCGCGCGCGGACAGGTCTGCTCGATTTGCCGCGGCCCGTCGTCCCAATTCGTAGCCCGCATTACGAGCGACCTCGCCCAGCGCCTCGGTGGCAGTCTCGGGGTTTTCTGAGGCCTTAACGAGCGCGTCGGCCAGCAGATTACTTGCCAGATCGTATTGACGGGGTGGGAGCGAAAGATCAATCTCGGCGCTTGAGCAGCCGTACAGCTTCGCCGTCCGGCCGGCCCCCGGACCGGTCCGACCGGAGGTGCGTTCGTAGCGCGTCTGAAGCAGTCCGGCCCCCAAAAGCTTGTCGAGGTGAAATGCCGCGACAGATCGCAGGATGCCCAGTTCGGTGGCCACATCCTCTCGCGAGAGCCAGCCGCGGTCCACCACGAGTTGGTATGCCCGGCGGCTTATCGAATGTTGCAGCGCTGAGACAACGCTGACCTGCTCCTCAAACTTGTCTTGCGTCATCTCATCATTCTAAGACAAGAAATACTTGACGCAACACTGACCGCAGTGGTTCTATCAAGTGAATTGGTTCTCGTTAGAAGGAATTACACCATGACTGCAATCGCGACCTCCCCCTTCAGAACGCTGAGAGGAGTCGATATTGCTGCCAGCCAACGGGCGGTGGCCGATCTGCTTCTTGCACTTGGTCAGGATCCGGACGATCCGCATACCAAGGACACCCCCCGACGGGTGGCGAACGCTTACGCAGAGTTGCTCACTCCCCAACCGTTCACGCCGACCTCGTTCCCCAACGACGAGGGGTATGACGATCTGGTGCTTGCCCGCAACATTTCCTTTACCTCGCTTTGCCAGCATCACTTGTTGCCGTTCAAGGGGGTGGCGCACGTCGGGTACATCCCCGGCGAGCGGATCCTCGGACTGTCAAAGCTGGCCCGTGTGGTGCAGATGTTCGCCGGCCGCCTGCAGGTGCAGGAACGACTGACTGCACAGATCGCCCACTGGCTGAAAGAGGAATTGGCACCCAAC
>JBDTCL010000058.1:0-8765 GCA_039923595.1 Antricoccus sp.
TAGATCGGTAGCCGCCGTCGGCGGGTGACGCCGGTCAGCCCTCGTGCTTGCTCAGGGCGACTAACACCCCGGCGACCGAGAAGTACTTGTTGGACCCAAGGTCGGCAACGGTCTTGATTCCGAGCTCCGCAAGAATTGCGTCGTGCTTCTCGGTTAGTCCAGCCAAGGCTGACGGTGGCGCAGCGAGAACTTCTTGCACGGTTTTGTCCTCGTATGCCTTGTCGAGTTTTTTGCTGAGGTTGGCCTGGATAGCCATATTGGCTCCTTAGTTTTCGTTGACCCCGCGTTGGGTCAGCTTGCAGAACATCATTGCTTATCTCGCATGGAGCCTTGTTGGGTAGGTGGCTCAGCGGGTAAAGACTGGCTGCCGTTTCTCAACGAAGGCAGCTGCCGCCTCACGGTGATCGGCGGTCACGCCGCACTCTAGATGCCGCTGCACTTCGTCATGCATGCTGGCATCGAGGTCGGCCACTTGCGCAGTGATCAGGTTTTGTTTCATCCGGGCCAGGCAGTCGCGCGGGCCGTTCGCAAGCCTAAGTGCGATCTCGCGCACCTTGGTTTCGAACTCATCCTCTGAGACGACCCAGTTGAGCAGCCCCAGCTGCAGGCAGTCATCTGCTCGCAGCTTGTCTCCTAGAAACATCAGCTGCCGAGCCTTCGCTGGTCCGACAAGCTGATTGAGCAACCACGTCACGCCGTAATCGCCAGAAAGCGCCACGCCGCCGAACGCGGTGGCCATCACTGCCCTAGTGCTGCCGATCCGCAGATCGGCTGCGAGCGCAAATCCAAGCCCGGCTCCGGCCGCGGCGCCAGGCAGCGCCGCGATCACGGGCTTGGCATAGCGATGGATTCGGCCAACAGTGGCCTGCTGGGATTGTCGTTGCAACTCGACGCGCTGCGGATCGATCTCACCGGTCGCACCGCCCTCACCGCCGCGTTCATTGAATCCCTTTACATCGCCGCCAGCACAAAAGGCATTGCCAGCGCCGGTGAGTACGAGGACACCCACCTCGTCATCTGTCTCGAATCGTTTCAGCAGGTCGGCAAGCCCCGCCGTCATTTCCGTCGACATCGCATTGCGACGATCCGGCCGGTTCAATGTGATGGTGGCGATCCCATCGGTGCAATCAGCCAGAATGTCCGCGGTACCCGTGTCAATTGTGCTCATGATTTCTCATTCCTACAGCGTTGTAGTTGTGGTCTTACCTGCTCAAGCGTGCTGCCGCATTTGCAATCGCCTCGTCCGTTGCGGTCATCGCGATCCGTACGTGCTGCGAACCGGCCAATCCATAGAACGATCCAGGTGCAGCCAAGATCCCTCGATTAGCAAGGAAATCGACGGTATCCCAGCATTCTGTACCCCGAGTCACCCAGAGATAAAGTCCCGCAGCTGACTCATCAATCTTGAACCCAGCAGTTTCAAGAGCAGGTCGCAACACTGCCCGCCGCCGAGCGTACCGATCGCGCTGCTCGGCAACATGTCCAGTGTCGGTGTATGCCGCGATCATCGCATGCTGCACTGGGGTCGGGATCAGAAAGCCTAAATGCTTGCGGACCTCGACTAATTGGCTGATAAGTCGCTGATCGCCAGCGGCAAAACCGCCACGATAACCCGCGAAGTTAGACCGTTTCGACAACGAATGCAGCGCGAGGAGATTGTCGAAGGATCCGCCGCATACCTCGGGGTCGAGAATCGACGCCGGCCGATCATCGTCGTAATAAAGATCGAGATAACACTCGTCACTTGCCACGATAGCGCCACGCGATCGGGCTTGCTCGAGGATCGTGCGCAACTGTGCCTTTGAGAGCACTTTGCCGGTCGGGTTGGATGGAGAGTTGATCCAGACGAGTGAAATTGGTGCCGATCCGAGTGCGCCCAAATCGTCTGCGGCAACTACATTTGCTTGGGCGAATTTCGCAGCGACCGCGTACGTGGGATAGGCGAGCTCGGGAATGACGATCGTGTCGCCTCGCTCGATTCCGAGCAGTGTCGGCAACACTCCGACCAGTTCCTTGGATCCGATCGTGGCCAGTACGTTCTCGTCTTTGAGGTCTTTGATGTGGTGAGTCGCGCAGAACGATTTGATGATCGCCGCGCGAAGTTCAGGAATTCCTACCACAGTCGGATAGCCGGGGGCGTCCGCATGATCGCGCAATGCCTGTTGAATCACCTCGGGGGTGCTGTCAACCGGCGTACCGATTGACAGATCGATGATCCCGTCTATGTGCGAGCGTGCTTTCGCGCCATACGGCGCGAGCTGATCCCAGGGAAACTGTGGGAGGACGATCTCACGCATGAGCGGGGGCTAAGCCTGAGGTGGGAGTGCGGCCACGATCGGGTGGTCGAAGGTCTGCTTGCCAGCCTTCGCCGCGCCGCCAGGGGATCCGAGGTCATTGAAGAACTCGACGTTAGCGTTGTAATACTGCTTCCACTGCTCCGGTACGTCGTCCTCGTAATAAATCGCCTCGACCGGACATACCGGCTCGCAGGCACCGCAATCAACGCATTCGTCGGGGTGGATGTAAAGCATCCGCTCGCCCTCGTAGATGCAATCGACGGGGCATTCTTCGATACATGCCTTGTCGAGAACATCGACGCACGGCTGCGCGATCACATAGGTCACTTCGTCAATCCTTCCGATGCGTGGATAATCCACCCAGAGTACCGGCAGCGGTCAGTAGCACCGCCACCTTGATAAGACAAACCTGACACTAGTATTCACTTCGGAGCAGCTACAGGCGGGTTCGGGTCTTGTTGGGCGAGTCTGGTCAGAGACTGCCCTGATCGGGAGAGGATTCGTACTTTGTCCAACCAGCCGATTGTCGCAGCCGACACGCAAACCGAGCGCCGGTCGGCGTTATTGCTGTTGGGCTGCATGCTGATCGTGGCACTAAATTTGCGGCCGTTGATATCGTCGGTACCGCCGTTGCTGACCACTATCGAGCGCGACTTGGGAATCTCCTCGGCGATCGCGGGTCTAGTTACCACAATGGCCGTGATTTGTATGGCTGTTTTTGCCCCGATCGCCGCAGTTCTGAGTCGCCGCTTCAGCGCTGAAGCGCTCATTATGATCTCGCTGCTGATGGTCTGCCTCGGTTCGGCGCTTCGCTTGCTAGCCAACGGTTCGGGAATCTTGTTCATCGCAACGTTCATTGGCGGCGCCGGTTTGGCGACGTGTGGGGCATTGTTGCCTGGGGTGGTGCGCCGTGACTTCCCAGGGCGAGCTGGATTCGCTACGGGTATGTATACCGTCGGGCTGACCGCTGGTGCAGCGATTGCCTCAGCACTCACCGTGCCGCTCGCGAACTGGCTCGGTTCCTGGCAGCGATCACTGGCATCGTGGGCGCTATTGGCGGTCGTGGGCGTGGTGGCCTGGATTGGTCCGTTCCGTCAACGCGTCGCTCCGCATCCGGACAATGCGCCACCGAAGTTACCTTGGCGGCTACCGCGAGCTTGGCTGCTCACGGCCTGGCTGGTGACTGCCTCGACGTCGTTCTATACCTGTCTGACGTGGCTCGCGCCGTACTACCAAGCTCTTGGCTACTCAGATGAGCGTTCGGGCTATCTGCTCGGAGTATTCAGCGCAGGGCAAATAGTCGCTTCGATGCTGTTGCCGTCGCTGGCCGACCGCCGCACCGATCGACGACTTTGGATGTTTGTAGCCGCTCTGGCCACCGTCATTGGGCTGATCTTTACCGTGTGGTGGCCGCTGGCGATGCCGTGGGTCAGCGTGAGCGTGATGGCCTTCGGCGCTGGCGGAACCTTCGCTCTCGGACTGACATATCTTGTCGATTACGCGCAAAGCCAAGGCGGCTCATCGAGCCTGTCCGGAATGTGCTTTTTGATGTCGTACACCGCAGCTGCTATCACGCCGCCATTGGTCGGCGCGATTAATGACGCGACCGGCTCGCTACAGCTCGGCTTTGGCGTCATGCTCGCGCTGGCAGTGATCGGCGTAGCGCTGTCGTACTACATGCGCCCGGCCTCGCACTGGACCGCTCGTCCTGCGGTGGTTTCCGCAGCACGATCTGACTTAGCACAACCTAACAACTCACCGGCTGCTTCTTAGCGCACCGCGAGCGGCACCCGGATTTTGGCTGGAGACCGCTCACGGGCCTGGTGCAGTGTCCCTGCAAACAACGGTTGTCAGAGGCGCGAGGACTCCATCTGGTTTTGAGTCGCTGTGGACTGTTGGTTGCAAGGACTTTGCATTTAGGGGGGGCTTGCGGGCTTGCGACGAGCACGGATGGCTGACCGGTGCTCACGCCAGGCGGTGAAGTCGGTGCGGGCAAAGACTGCTCCGAAAAGGGCCGTCGCAGCCCCGACGCCGAGATAGATCATGTTCCACGTGGCGCTATAGGTTTTGCCTGGAAGCAGTGCATCACCGTCAGCGGTCACCATGGACGCAGGAAACACGATCAGCACCCACAGGATCGCTGGAACGACCCATGCCCAACGCACTCCGGTGCCGATGCTCATCACCCGAGGGATCAGCGAGTTGCCTAAAACAACCAGCAGCACGCTAATCGGGATATGGATTCCGCGACCGACAGTGAACGGCAGCAAAAGGATTTCGACGATCACCAGCAAGAGCGCGACAACGCTCCAGATCGCGAAGCTAAGCCAACCGACTGGTCCAGGTTTTTCTTGCTTGCTCAGCGTGGTGGCCGGGCGAGATATCTGCGAGGCCATTAAGCGCTGTCGATGCCTGCGAATAGGTCGTGCTCACGGCCGGTCACCGGGTCAGTCGGCCCTGGTGACCCATCAGCAAGCTGGTAGTAATCCCAGGCTTCGCCGTCGTCGATCTGCGACATGAACTTGAAGAACGGGTTATCAGTTGAAATTTGAGTGTGGTGTGCACGCATCGCGGCCAGTCGAGCCTCGCCGTAACCCGAGCCGCTGATTTGGGCGCTCACCAACTCGTCGTCAGTGGCAAATGGCGCGTCTTTGGCGTCGGTGATCCCAAACAGGTTGTCCTCGCCAGCGGCACGCAAATGCTCCAGACCACGGGCGATCGCTGATCGCGGGATCGCGCCGTAATACAGTTTGGCGATCTGCCACGCATCACCGAGTTCTGGCGCGAACGTCGGGTCAGCTGCAAGTTCGCGCGCGCGTACGGCAGCACGGTGGGCTTGAATATGATCGGGATGGCCGTAACCACCATTCTCGTTGTAGGTGAGCATGACCTGCGGCCGGTTGCGACGGATGATCTGCACGACGTACGCGGCGGCCTCATCAAGATCTGCTTGCCAAAAGCAACGCGGATTGTCATTTGTCGGCTCACCCATCATGCCGCTGTCGCGGTAGCGACCAGGCCCGCCGATGAATGCGTGCTCGCTCACCCCGAGTGCAGCGCACGCGGCCTGCAACTCCCAGTATCGGTAGCCGCCAAGAGCGTTAGCCTCAGCCGCTCCTAGCTGCGACAACTCGGGGACTACAATTTCGCCTTCCTCACCCAGGTTGCTGGTCACCAACGTGACGTGCGCGCCTTCGGCGGCGTATTTCGGAAGCGTGAAACCGTTGCTGGTCGTTTCGTCGTCGGGGTGGGCATGTACGGCAATCAACCGGCGCTGTTGGGCGGGCACCGCTAACGAACTATCAGGCATCAATCATCCTTTTGGCGTGGCTGCGGCAATGATACGGCAACCGGTCGTCACCTAGAGGATCTTTTTGACCTCCGAGAAGTGACACGCCGCTGGGTGCCCTGATCCCCGATCGATCAATTCAGGTATATCCGTCGTGCATTTCTCGCGTTGAGTATCGGAAAGTTCGTTTGCAAACTTTGGGCAACGAGTCCGAAACCGGCAGCCACTCGGCGGGTTTGCAGGTGACGGGATGTCGCCTTCGAGGATAATCCGCTGACGCGCGCGCTCCTTGCGTGGGTCGGCGATCGGGATCGCGGACAATAACGCCTGCGTATATGGGTGCGACGGGTAGTCGAACAGATCGTCGGCAGTAGCCACCTCCATTATCTTGCCGAGGTACATCACCGCGATCCGGTCTGAGGTGTGCCGCACAACCGACAGGTCATGGGCAATAAAAAGGAATGCCAATCCCATGTCGTCACGCAGATCTTCAAGGAGATTGACCACGCCAGCCTGAATCGACACATCAAGCGCCGAGACCGGTTCATCGAGGATCAGCACCTTTGGCTGCAGCGCCAACGCACGGGCAATACCAACGCGCTGCCGCTGACCTCCTGAGAACTCTGCCGGATAACGGTTGGCATGCTCCGGATTGAGTCCGACAGTCTCGACCAGTTCCAGCACTCGGGCACGCAGCGCCGCACCAGTGGCGACTTTATGCACGATGAGCGGTTCGGCGACAATGTCAAAAACCGGCAGCCGCGGATTGAGCGAAGCGTACGGGTCTTGGAACACAATCTGCAGGTCGCGGCGCAGCGGCCGCATCTGGCTGCGGCTCAAGCCGACTAGATTGTGGCCTTCATAGATCACCTCACCACTGGTTGCCGGCTGCAGGTTCAAAATCGTCCGACCGGTCGTGGACTTGCCACAGCCCGACTCTCCCACCAAGCCGAGTGTTTCACCGGGATACAGCTTCAGGCTCACTCCGTCGACGGCTTTGACCTGACCCACAGTGCGCCGGATCAAACCGCCGCCCTTGATCGGGAAATACTTAACCAAGTCGACGACTTCGAGAATTGGCTCCTGGTCTTTGGGTTCCCATCGCACACGTGGCGCGTCCGCGGGCGCCGACTCGCCCGATGTGCTCACTGGAGCGCTCATCGAACACCCTCCTGATTTGGCCCAATACCGTCACGTGCATCTAACGGTTTGGATTCGGTGGTGGGTTGATTATTGAGCAGTTCCTCACCGTCGAGGAAGCCCTCACCTCCGCCAGCGATGAGCCCGGATTCCGAACCCATCAGCGTCGCATCGGCTGTGTTATTGACATCAAAGACGTCCGCGGCCTTCAAATTGAATGCCGCAACCTCCGCCGAGCGGTGGCAGGCCGCCAAATGCTCTGGCTTGTCTGTCGGGTCGAGTGAGGGTTCGATTCGATCACAAATGTCGATCCGCATCGGGCAGCGCGGCGAGAACGGGCAACCGGGAGGTGCGTTCACCATCGACGGCGGGTTACCGGGAATAGGAACCAGGCGCACCCGTTCCTTAGAGTCCAGGCGCGGCAGTGAGCCGAGCAGCCCGACAGCGTAGGGCATCCGGGGTGTGTAGTAGATGTCCTCGGCAGTGCCCAACTCAACTGGCCGGCCCGCGTACATCACCAATACCCGGTCCGCGAAACCCGCCACGACACCTAAGTCGTGGGTGATCAGCACAGTTGCCGCACCCGTCTCATGCTGCGCGGTACGAAGAACCTCGAGGATCTGCGCCTGCACCGTCACATCGAGCGCGGTAGTCGGCTCATCGGCGATGATGACGTCTGGCTGATTGGCCATCGCGATTGCAATGACCACCCGCTGGCGCATACCGCCGGAGAATTCGTGCGGATAGGAATTAATCCGGTCCCGAGCATTGGGGATACCGACCAGTTCCAGCAACTGCACCGCACGATCGACCGCTCCGGCCTTGCTGAGCTTGGAGTCGTGGCGCCGGAGCGTCTCGATGATCTGGTAGCCAACCTTGTAGACCGGGTCCAAGGACGTCATCGGATCCTGGAAAACCATAGCGATCCGCTTGCCACGCAGCTTGGACATCGGGCCGTCCTTGAGGCCCAGCAACTCGGTGCCCTCGAATTGCACCGATCCGGTGACCTTCGCCGACTTCGGCAGCAAACCCATGATCGCCAGCGACGTGACGGATTTACCGGATCCGGACTCTCCGACGATGCCGAGCGTCTCGCCTCGGTGCAGGTCATAGGACACGCCTCGAACAGCATGGACGGTGCCGTCCCCGCTGGGGAACTGGACATTGAGATCCTGTACTGACAGGACGAGATCGCCGAGATTGCCTGTTCTGCGCGGATCACCGGTCAGCTCCGCCTGGCTCACACCGTACTCGTGGATGGCGGTCATGCCCGCACCTTGGCATTGGAGGGATCGACCGCGTCACGAATGCCGTCACCGATCAGGTTAATCGACAGCACGATGAGCACCATTGCGATGCCGGGGAAGTAGAACATCCACGGTCTGGTATCAGCCGCGGCGACACCCTCGGCGACCAAGCGACCCAACGAATAGCCGCCCTGTGAGCCGAAGCCGAGGAAGCTCAACGTGGCCTCACCGAGGACCGCCGTGGCGCCAGCGAGCGTCAGCCACACGATGATGGTGCCTGCGGCGTTGGGCACCAAGTGCTTGAAGATGATCCGCCTGTTACTAGTGCCGATCGAATGCGCGGCCTCGATAAATTCGCGCTCGCGTAGGGACAAGAATGAACCACGCACTAACCGGGCCAGGTCGAACCAGCCAAACAATGCCAAGAAAAGGCCGATGGCCCAGAACGCCCGCAGTTTCGGGAAGTTCTGCGAAACGACGAGCAACACGACCAGCGAGGGGACGACCAAGAAGAAGTCCAAGACCCGCATCATGACGTTGTCGGCACGGCCACCGAAATAGCCGGAGGTCGAACCGTAAATGACCCCGATGAGGCCCGCAACAGCCATCACGATCAACGCGATGTAAAGCGATCGCTGAGTGCCAGCCTCGATCTGGGCGAGGAGATCTTTGCCCAGGTTGCCTTGGCCGAGCAGGTGCGTGCGACTCGGGCCGGAGTTGTCGGAGTTGTACTCCTTGGGGATGAAGTTCTCGCCAAACTGATTGAACAGCGGCCCGATGTAGGCCATCAGC
>JBDTCL010000059.1:0-3045 GCA_039923595.1 Antricoccus sp.
CAAATCCATAAGCCCGTGAACATCAGTGAAAAGGGCTGTTTTGAAAGAATGAGGAGTGCGGGTTACGCTCGTGTACACGGCAAGCAAGTCGCTTGCGATGCTGGCCGAGCGCTCATATTTTCCAAAGGTTGGTTAGTCAAGCCACCTTATTCACCACGCGCACATGCCGAAGTATTGATCTTAGCAGGAGAGTCCCGATAAATTGGGGTCCTGCGAGGCGTCCTCGATCACAGTGAAATTCGAGGTCGTGTAGGAATAGGGAATGACGAAATCACGCGGCGATAACGATGCCAAGCTTGCTCCTGAGGGAAGCCTTGATGAGGTAGTCGAGCTATGTTCGGAACTGATCGCGATTGATTCGACCAACACCGGAGACCCCGCTACGGTTGTTGGCGAGCGCGAAGCTGCCGACTACATAAAGCGGCGACTCGACGAGGTAGGTCTGGATTACACGCTTGTGGAGTCGGCCGACACCCGGGCAAACATCATCACCAGAATTGCTGGCATTAACCCTGATCGGCCGGCTCTGCTTATTCACGGGCATCTTGATGTTGTTCCGGCAGAACCATCTGAATGGAGTGTCGGCCCATTCAGTGGGGTCATTAAAGACGACTATGTCTGGGGCCGCGGCGCGGTAGATATGAAAGATATGGACGCGATGATGCTGGCGGTGTTGCGACGCTGGAAACGCGACGGCGTCCAACCCGATCGAGATGTGGTCTTTGCCTGGGTTGCTGATGAAGAGAGCGGCGGCAGGTTCGGCGCCCATTGGTTGGTCGATAATCATCCGGAACTTTTTGCTGGCTGTACTGAAGCAATCGGTGAGGTGGGCGGGTTCTCCTTCAGCATTGATGAAGACACCCGCGTCTACCCGATTATGACCGGTGAGAAGGCGATTCGGTGGATGAAAATTACCGCCAAGGGCAACCCTGGTCATGGATCAATGCTGCACCAAAATAATGCCATCACGATTCTCAGCGAAGCTGTTGCGCGAATCGGAAGGCACGAGTTTCCGATTGCCTGGACCCAGACCATGCGGCAGTTTGTCAGTGGTCTCGGCGACTTGATGGGCACCGATCTGCGGGCGGTTGCACCTGAAGTACTCATCGATAAGCTCGGGCCTTTTGGCCGGATCGTGGGTGCAACGCTGCGCAATACCGCCAACCCGACGATGCTCGAGGGCGGCTACAAAGCCAATGTCATCCCAAGTAGCGCATCGGCGACGATCGATTGTCGGGTCATTCCTGGCCAAGAAGAGGAGTTCGAACGTCAACTAGACGCATTGCTCGGCCCGGACATCGAGCGCGAATGGTTGATCGGGGACGTTGCGCTTGAATTCCCATTCGAGCACGAACTGGTCACCGCAATGACAGCCGCACTTGCCGCCGAAGATGATGGCAGCAAGACGCTACCGTTCCTAATGTCCGGTGGCACCGACGCGAAATCGTTTTCTCAACTCGGCATGACTTGTTACGGCTTCTCGCCGCTCAAGCTGCCATCGGACTTGGATTTCGCATCGCTTTTTCATGGCATTGACGAGCGCGTTCCGACCGAAGCCTTGCGCTTTGGTGCTCGTGTGCTTGATCGGTTCTTACTTTCGGCATAAACCACGACCCCTCCACCTTCCAGCGCGCGATAGGACTGACTATGCCCACCGATCGGCAACACACACCACATCCCGATATCGCGCACCTCGATCTGCACGGCAAGGTTGCATTGGTGACCGGCGGCGCGGGCGGTCTTGGCCGAGCTGCGACTGCAGCCTTGATCGAACGCGGAGCGCAAGTCGCCCTCTGCGATATTGACCAGGAACGAACCGAAGCAGCCGCGGGTGAGCTTGGCGCTGTCCCGTTCACCCTTGATGTCACCGATTTTGAGGCCAACCACCGCGTCGTGAAGGCCGTTGAAGAACACTTCGGTGGTTTGGACATCGCTTTTCTAAACGCTGGGATCGCTAATCACATGAAGGGTGCCGAAGCGCTCGATGTGCGCAAATACCGCCAGATCATGT
Organism: Antricoccus sp.; assembly: GCA_039923595.1. Classification (GTDB taxonomy): domain Bacteria; phylum Actinomycetota; class Actinomycetes; order Mycobacteriales; family Antricoccaceae; genus Antricoccus. The sequence goes on from JBDTCL010000059.1 coordinate 2,012, forward strand.
CGATCAACCTCGATGGCGTCGTTTTCGGAGTTGATGCGGCCGTACCAGCGTTGATGCGCCGTGGCGGTGGCACGCTGGTCGCCACTGCGTCGCTTGCCGGATTGGTTTCAATGCCCGGCGATCCGTACTACACGCTCACCAAGGCCGGTGTGGTCGGTTATGTTCGGGCGCTCGGGCCAGAGCTGGCGCGCCAGGGCATTCGGGTACACGCGCTTTGCCCTGGATTTGCCGATACTGCCATCATCGACAACATCCGTGATCATTTCGAAAAGGCTAATTTTCCCGTCATCAGGCCTGCTGTCGTTGCTGATACTTTGCTCCGTGCGATTGCCTCTACCGATAGCGGAGATGCATGGCTAATTCAGGCCGGAATAGAGCCTTCGCCTTACCGTTTTCGGGGGGTTCCTGCGGCCAAACATGATGATGGTACTGCGGCCGGTGTGCCGCGCGACCTCGACCCGGATGCCGAGGCGCCGCACTAGGGCGACGCCAGTCCTGCACGAAGTCGACGACGTTAGTCGAGTACGAGCTAAATAATGGGGAGTGGCAGATGCTCGTGACGCCGAGACCGCCGCATGACCACCTGGCGGGAGCCGTCCGGATATTTCAGAACCCGAGACAATTCCCAACCGCCAACCCCAGCTTGAGCGGCCAAAAGCGCCGCCGTAGCAGAGAGTTTCATGTCAGCGGCAATCCTAATCGGCGCATACTCCCAGCGCTGATGATCGCGCTCGTTCTCTACCGATGATCTTTTGGCCATTCAAACATCGTAGCTGCGATCTTCAGTGCGAGGGGTGGGAGCTAAGCAGGCGTCTTGGTGAGCGCTGTGGTCACAGGGCACAGTCGCAAGCCTTTCGCCGCAATGCGGGCAAGTGTTTCTGGGAGGGCTCGCACTTCGATCTCGCGGCAAGCATCCAAATGTTTGGCGAATGCCTCGCCGGGGGAGAACACGCCTCGACCAGTACTGTCATGTAGGTCCACCACATCGCCAGCTTGCATTGTTTCTGCGATGTACGTGCTCACCGATTTCGGCG
>JBDTCL010000060.1:0-9428 GCA_039923595.1 Antricoccus sp.
TAGGAGCTCGACGTCACTTCCCATTGCCTGGCGCATCTGTGGCAGCAACGCCAGCGGGGGACGTCCGCGATCGAGTTGACGCCCGCCGTGATTGGAAAGCCACAGTGCATCAGCACCCAGATCGATGGCGCGCTGCCCGTCCTCAATTGATTGGATCCCCTTGAGGACAAGCTTTCCGGGCCACACGTTGCGCAAGAATTCGACATCGTCAATGTCACCGTCGGATCAAACATGTTGTTGATCATGGTGGCGACCGTGCCACCGGACTGACGAAGTGAAGCGAACTCTAGTGGAGGAGTGGTCAATAGATTCGCCCACCAGGACGGATGTAGCGCCATATCGGCGAATGTTTTCGGTGTCAGCTGTGGTGGAATTGTCAGCCCATTGCGCACGTCTCGGCGGCGTTGGCCAGCGACCGCGGTGTCCACTGTTACCAGCAGAGCTGTGTATCCCGAGGCGATTGCGCGATCAACGAGTGCTTGGCTCGCGGCACGGTCGTTCCAGACGTAGAGCTGAAACCACCGGGCGATGTCGGGAGTGATGGCAGCAACATCCTCTAGCGACGTGGTCCCCATGGTCGATAATGCGTACGGAATCCCAGCGAGATTTGCTTCGTGACCAACTGCATATTCGCCCTGGTAATGCATCATCCGGGTGAAGCCAGTTGGTGCGAAACCAAACGGTCGTGTGGAGGCCGAGCCGAGCATCGTAGCGCTCAGATCGACGCGCGAGATATTGCGGAGCACGTTCGCACGAAATTCGACACTCTCGTACAGTTCGCGTGAGCGTCGTAACGATGCTTCTTGATCTGCGGCACCATCGGTGTAATCGAATACCGATCGTGGTGTCCGGCGTTTGGCCATCAGCCGCAAATCATCAATGGTGACTGCTTTGGCCAGTCGTCGCTCGATGGGATCAAGCGTGATTTTGCGAAACCCTAAAAGTGGTTTGAGCTCGTTCCACTTGGGGGCCTGGCGACGAATCTTTGGCATCGGTGCATACGACATATTTCCACCATACGTTCCGCACCTGGCGCTAAGCCCAGCCGAGTTCGTGCAGGCGTTGGTCATCGATGCCGAAATGATGCGCGATCTCATGCAAGACCGTGATCCGGACTTCCTCGATAACCTCTTCAGGAGTGTGACAAATGTCGGCGATTGCTTCGCGGTAGATCGAGATCGCGTCGGGAAGTTCGCCGCTGTAATCGGCGCCGCGGTCAGTCAGCGCGATCCCTTCATAAAGTCCGAGCAGGGTCGGCTCGTCCGGGTTGCGTTCCGCGACGAGAATGACCACGTTGTTCATTGCCTTGGCGAGTTCGGCTGGCAGCTCGTCTAGCGCGTCGCTGACGAGCTGGTCGAAGACGCGCGCTGAGATGCGGATCGGCATACGGTCACCACGACGTCGGCCGGGGTCGGCCCTCGTCATAACCAGCCGCGCTTTGGATGCCGACGGTCGCCCGCTCATGAAACTGCTCGATGCTCGCCGCTCCGGCATAGGTGAAGGAACTACGGACTCCGGCGATGATCTGATCGATCAGATCTTCCACGCCAGGACGCACCGGATCGAGATACATCCGTGAGGATGAGATGCCCTCCTCGAATAGCGCTGAGCGCGCGCGATCGAATGCAGATTGATCCTTAGTACGGTTCTTGACCGCGCGCGCCGAAGCCATGCCGAAGCTTTCCTTGTAAAGCTGCCCGTTTGAGTCGCCGATGAGATCGCCTGCCGACTCGTAGGTGCCGGCAAACCACGACCCGATCATGACACTCGCGGCGCCCGCGGCCAGCGCGAGAGCGACATCGCGCGGATATTTGACGCCGCCATCAGCCCAGACTGTGGCACCTGCATCGTGTGCCGCGGCGGCGCAGTCAAGGACCGCTGAGAACTGCGGACGGCCGACACCGGTCATCATTCGCGTGGTGCACATCGCTCCTGGACCTACGCCGACTTTGATGATGTCCGCACCAGCTTCGGCGAGCTCGCGAGCACCATCGCGGGAGACCACATTGCCTGCCACCACTGCAATGCGGCGTCCGGTTTCGTCCTCATACACATCGCGAGCGGCAACGACGTGCGGCAGCGCGGTGAACATCTTTTCTTGATGCCCGTGGGCGGTATCGACGACAAGCGTGTCAGCGCCAGCCTCGAGCAACGCCTGTGCTTTAGCCCCGACATCGCCGTTGATCCCGATCGCGGCGCCAACCATAAGCTGACCCGCCGGGTCCAGCGCGGGCTGATACATCGCCGATCGCAGGACGCCTTTGCGGGTCAGGACACCAGCCAGGTGATCGCCTTCGAGGACCGGTACGACCGCCAAGTGTCGGGTGCTGAGGATGTCGAAGACGGCCATCAAGTCTTGATCGCGACCCGCAGTTACGATATCGGTCGTCATCACGTCGCCAGCTTGGGCAAATCGATCGACCTCGAGGCAGTCCCGTTCGCTGATGATGCCGACGACACGCTGCTTGTCGAGCACAACAGCGGTCCCATGTGCACGCTTGCCCAGCAGAGAGAGTACTTCGCTGACCGGTGAATGCGCATCAACGGTGACGGGCGTTTCCAGCACCGGGTCGCTAGCCTTGACGCTGGCGATTGCCCGCGCGACGACGTCAATTGGGATGTCTTGGGGGAGGATCGCCATCGCGCCGCGCCGGGCGACCGTTTCGGCCATCCGGCGTCCAGCGACCGCAGTCATGTTGGCAACCACCAGCGGAATGGTGGTGCCAACGTGATCGGGCGTCCGCAGGTCAACATCCAGTCGCGAAGCCACTGCTGAACGTGCCGGGACCATAAATACGTCGGAATACGTCAGATCGTATTCCGACGGTTGTGCACCAATGAACTTCACGGCGAGCAATGTTACGCGCCCACGACTTGCAGGCGCGCGGCCGCGATGAGCGGACCGGTAATCTAGTACCTGTGATTGATCTGCGTCTGGTCCGTGAAGATATTGACCGTGTCCGAGCCAGCCAAACCGCCCGCGGCGCCGACCCGAATACCGCCGACGCACTGCTTGCTGCAGATGAGCACCGACGGGCCACCGTGAGCGCGTTCGAAACGCTGCGCGGATCTCAAAAGGAGATGGGCCAGCGGGTCAAAAAGGCCACATCGGCCGACCGACCAGCCTTGTTGGTTGAGGCGAAGTCGCTCGCGGCGGCCGTCAAGGACGCCGAGACAGCGGTGGCCGTTGCGCAGAGCGCTCTCGTTGCCGCGCACGGAGAGGTCGCCAATATCGTCACCGATGGAGTTCCTCCGGGACCGGAAGAGAATTTTGTCACCCTTGAGGAGAACGGCATCATTCCACAGCTCGATTTCACGCCGCGCGATCACGACGATATCGGCACTGCGCTCGGCGCTTTTGATATTCCTCGTGGCGCCAAGGTCTCTGGCGCGCGGTTCTACTTTTTGACCGGAATCGGCGCCCAATTGGAATTAGCACTGGTCAATATGGCCATGGCTCAAGCTTCGCAAGCTGGTTTCACGCCTATCATCGCTCCCGCGCTGGTGCGCCCAGAAGCAATGGAGGGCACTGGCTTCCTCGGTGCGCACGCCGATGAGGTGTATCGGTTAGAGACTGACGACCTCTACCTCGTTGGCACCTCCGAAGTGTCGCTCGCCGGATTTCACTCAGGGGAGATCATTGATCTATCCGGTGGTCCGCTTCGCTACGCCGGTTTCTCCTCCTGCTTCCGGCGTGAGGCTGGCTCGTATGGCAAAGACACCAAGGGCGTATTCCGAGTGCACTGGTTCGATAAGGTGGAAATGTTTTGTTACACCACCGAAGACCAAGCCGAGGCAGAGCACCAGCGATTACTGGATTGGGAAAAGCAGTTCCTCACTGCGTTGGAGTTGCCATTCCGAGTGATCGACGTCGCCGCTGGCGATCTTGGTTCTTCGGCCTCCCGCAAGTACGACTGCGAGGCGTGGTTTCCGTCGCAGCAGCGTTACCGCGAATTGACCAGTGCCTCGAACTGCACGACGTATCAAGCCCGCCGGCTTAGCATCCGGTATCGCGATGGCGACGGTAAGCCGCGCCCGGCAGCGACCCTGAACGGCACGTTGTGTGCAGTTACCCGCACGATCGCCTGCCTGCTCGATGCCCACCAGCAGCAGGATGGCTCGGTCTATGTGCCCGCCGCGCTACGCCCGTATTTAGGTGGCCTTGAGCTGATAGAACCGAAGGGCTGATGTGAGCGTCGCCCCGGACAATTCTGCTGTGCACAAGATCGCCGCCCGGTCGCCAAACTGGCGACCGAAACTGGTGATCAGCGATCTCGATGGCACATTGATTTCACACCAGCACGGGTTATCTGAGCCGCATCGCGAGATGATGCAGCAGTTGAGCGATTGGGGTGTGCCGGTCATCCCGGCAACCGGGCGGGGGCCTCGGTTGCTCGGGCTCACTCGCAAGCAGGTGGGTGGTGACGGTTTTATGATCATGGGTCAAGGAGGTGTCATTTTCGACGGTGATAAGCCAATCCATGTTGACTCGATGAGCGCGACAGCTGCTATGTCAATCATTGATATAGTCGCCAGCCGGGTCGGTGAGGTGCGCGTCGGAGCCGAGGATGCGGGAGACTTTAGCCATCCGTTGCGGTTGCAGAATGGCTTTCATTGGCCGTATTCAATCGATTTTCATGAATTTGTCGACAATGACGATGTCGTGCGTACCGATGTGCTGAAGCTTTTCATCGAGGCGCACCATCTGGACATTGATGACTTGGTGGCGATAATTCGTGAAGTGGTGCCGACCGAGATCGCTGAGGTGACTCACTCGGGGATTGGTTTCGCTGAAATCAGTCCGCCTGGAGTCGATAAGGCCCGTGGCGTGGCGCTCGTCGCGGAACGGTTGCAGGTCGATCAAGAAGATATTCTGTGCTTTGGTGATATGCCTAACGATTTGGCGATGTTCGCATGGTGCGGACGTTCGGTGGCGATGGGCGATGCACATCCAGCGGTCATCGCGCGCGCGGATGCGGTCACCGGGACCTGTGATGATTTCGGATTCTCCCGATATATAGAGGATGCATTTGAGTGGTAGCGCAATCGCAAGTTCCCCCAGCAGCACCACTTCCGGCTCTATCCAAAGCGGCGCGGCCCGAGGTCGAAGGCCAACCGCAACTCATAGTGAGCGATTTGGACGGAACGCTTCTGAACCGTGCTGTGATGTCCGAACGCACCCGCGTAGCGATCGAGGCCGTTCGGGACGCTGGTATCCGATTCATCCTCGCGACCGGTCGGACCGTCGGTCTGCTAGGACCGGCGCAGAATGCTGGTTTCGCTGGAATTGCGATCTGCGACAACGGTGCGGTGACCTATGACATGGACCGTGATCAGATCATTGCCTGTCAATTGATCGAGGCCGATCTCGTCGGTGAATTAGCGACCGCTTTCCACGCACGAAATCCCGAAATACTGCTCGGAGTCAGTCGAATCAGCCCGACCCCGAGCACGATGTGCTCAGAGCCGCGGCTTATTGAATATCACTCCTTCGGCCAGGAACCCATCGAGGTCGATCGAATGGGCGACGAGCCAGCTGGGAAGATTTTCGCAATCAGCCGTTCGCTTGACAGCGCGCAAATCGCACAGCAGTTTGCCGATATTATGAGGGATCGGGTAACTGCAACGTGGTCAAATCTTGGATCGGGTCTTCTCGAGATCACCGCTGCGGGAGTCAACAAGGAATCCGCTGCGCGATCGGTCGCTCGCCGCTGGCGTATTGATGCGATCGATGTGGTCGCGATGGGCGATGGCAACAACGATCTGGAGTTGCTCGCGTGGGCCGGCACCGCAGTGGTACCTGCTAATGGCTCATCCGCGGCGAAGATGCTTGCGAATGTTCACGTCGATTCAATTCTCGATGATGGAACTGCTCGGTACCTGGAGCACTTAGTCCGCGAGAGTGCGCGCAACCGCTCCTGAGATTGGACTTCGAACTCGTACCGATTGGATCTGGACCTCGCCCGATGGCGTCGCGCACACTGGGGGCTATGGACAAAATTGGTCGTAAACCAGAGCGCGCGAAAACCAGCCGCTTGGATTTATACCGAATATTAGATGCTGCGCATGTCGGTGTTTTGTCGACGATCAAGGACGGCAAGCCGTGGTCGATCCCGACGCTCTATGCGCGCGTTGATGACCGCATCGTGCTACACGGATCGACTGGCGCTGGCGCGCTGCGGCATGTCGCGGCCGGAGCCGATGCGACCTTTTGCGTATTCGTGATGGACGCAATCGTGGTGGCCGATAATCTCTTCAACTCATCGGCAAACTATCGCTCAGCGGTGGTGCGTGGCCAACTGCAGAAGCTCACCGAAGCGGAGGCCTTAGACGGCCTCACCCGAATGAGCGACGGCCTGATCCCGGGCCGGAGCGCGGAGGTTGTTGCCACCTCGACCAAAGAGCTTGCTGCCACATTGGCGATCGCGCTATCGATCGAAGATGACAACTGGACTGCGAAAGAACGATCAGGAGGTCCCGGCGAGCCGGATGTGGATCCTGATGCGTGGACCGGGATTGTGCCGATGACGACGGCCTACGGTGATCCAGTGCCGAGCGAGTTCGTTCCCGAGGGAACGCTGGTACCCGATTCGGTAATCAGGCTGGCCGCGCAGACCTAGAGGTATTGACCGGTCGGACGATCCTCGCCTGGATTTTGCTGTCCACTCGGCAGCCCGCCGGAAAGTGCCGCTGGCGTACCCCGCATTTGTTCCAGCGCCGCCCGCGAAGTCATCTGTTGGGCAAAAAGCGCGGTCTGGATGCCGTGAAAAAGTCCTTCTAACCAGCCCACAAGTTGCGCCTGTGCGATGCGCAACTCGGACTCAGAGGGCACCTCATCATCGGTGAACGGCAAGGACAGACGATTAAGCTCGTCTTGCAGTTCCGGAGCGAGACCTTGTTCGAGTTCCACGATGGACCTTTGATAAATGGCTTTGAGCCGAGCCCGGGACGCCTCATCCAGCGGCGCCTGTCGCACTTCTTCGAGCAACTGTTTGATCATGGTGCCAATCCGCATCACTTTGGCAGGTTGCTCAACCATTTCAGTGATGCTTTTGGTTCGCTCACCCACACCATCGCGGTCATCGTCGGTTGGCGTATTTAACTGGTCTATCGGCTGTCCGTCGGGACCAACGACGATGACTTTCTTTGTGTGCGAGACATCACCAGTTAACGACTCACCAGCATTTTTTTCAGTGCTACCAACCATGAGTTCCCCGCTATAGCTACGATTTCTAGATTCTACGAATTGGATGAGTCAGTCGTGAGCACGATCTTGCCGATGTGCGCAGAGGACTCGAGGCGCTCATGCGCTTGTCGCGCATCAGACATAGGCAGCACCGTATCAACTACGGGCTTAATCTGGCCGTCAGCAACGAATGGCCAGACCTCGGCCCGCACTCCAGCGACTATCTCAGCTTTGCCGCCCGGGCCGTGGACAGGGCGTCCCCGGAGACTTGTCGCCGCGACCGACAACCGGCGCGGCAGCATCGACCCAATATCGAGCTCGGCCTTGCGGCCACCCTGTAGCCCGATCGTGACGAGCCGACCACCAGGAGCGAGCGCAGCCAGATTTCGCGCGAGGTATTTCGCGCCGATGCTGTCCAAGATCACGTCGACGCCGCGACCATCAGTTTGTTCGCGAGCGCGTTCGACGAAATCATCGTCCTTGTAATTGATCGCAGCCTGCGCACCAAGGGCTAGACACGCCTGCGCCTTAGCGGATGAGCCCACCGTCACGATGACGCGATTGCCGTTGGCGACCGCGAGTTGGATGGCCATCGTGCCGATTCCGGATGAGCCACCGTGCACGAGCAAAGTCTCGCCCGGCGCCAACCGCCCGGCTGAAAAGGACGCGAACAAGTTTGACCAGACGGTCGAAGCTACTTCGGGCAACGACGCGGCCTCGATGAGGGTGAGTCCGTCCGGCACCGGGAGCAATTGCACTGCAGGCACAACCACCTGGGTGGCGTAACCACCTCCCGATAGAAGTGCGCAGACCTGGTCACCGACCGCCCAGTCGCGCACGTCGGCGCCGACCGTCTTGATCGTGCCGGAGCACTCCAGCCCGATGGTGTCGGTAATGCCCGCCGGTGGCGGGTACTGGCCCATCCGCTGCATCACATCGGCCCGGTTGATTCCGGCAGCGACGATATCGATGACGACCTCGTCGGATGCACACTCCGGGTCCGGGATCTCGGTCCACTGCAGACTTTCAGGTCCGCCTGGTTTTGCTACGACGATTGCTTGCATATCTTGACCCTACGACATCACGACGAGTTGGCGTTCTTCCAGAGGACGGCTTGAGTGCAACGGAACAGTGCAATAGTCTTGCCCGTATCGACGTGCGTGACCACGGCATCCCACACCTGGCTCGTACGCCCCGCGTGCACGGCGGTGGCAACCGCTTCGATCGTGCCCGACCGCGCGGTGCTGATGTGGTTACTTTTCAGCTCAAGCGTGGTGAATCCGCTCGCCCCCGCTGGCAGCATCCCGCGCGCACCCATGCCGCAGGTGGTGTCCGCGAGGGTCACCACGACCCCAGCGTGCAGGTAACCATTAGGCGCGAGGTGATGCGCTTGGATCGTCAATCGAGCGACCGCGTGACCGATTTCGCTCACTGTCGCATGGAATCCCACATGCCCAGGAAATCGACCATCACTGGCGTTATTGAACTCAACTGCAGAAATCAGCATAAGGAGCAGCCTAGAAGATGAGCTTCAGTTACGATATGAGCGGTCTTTTGGCTGATCCCCTTTCTGCTGTGTTCTAGGAGTTGCGCGACCGTATGAAGAAGAAAATTGCCGTTGCCGTGTTTGCTGTTGCGCCGATGCTGCTTGCAGCTGGGTGCAGCAAACCGTCCGAGTCGAAACTGCACGATAAGTTGGTCTCTGAGGCCAAGGGTGCGGGTGCATCAGACACTCAAGCCAACGCATTCGCCGACTGTGCCGCGAAAAAGATGTACGACGCGCTTTCAGCAAGCAGTCTCGACACTTTCATTAAGAGCGGTTTGAATTCCAAGGTTGCCAAGGGCGACGCGGACAAGGGGAACAAAATCCTTTCAGGTTGCGAATCGGCAGCGCAATAATAATTTGGGACACATCGATGTGAGCTTTGCGCTAGTCTATGGAACCGTAAAGTTGTTGATCGCGTCTACTCTGGGCTCGCATAGTCAAGGCTCAGCCCCCGAAAGGCACCCCACGTGAAAAAGAAGATCGCTGTCTTGATGATGGCCACCATGCCGATGCTGCTTGCGGCCGGATGCAGCAAACCCGATGAGTCGAAGATTCGGTCCGCGCTCGTTAGCACCTATAAGAAGGCCGGCCTCGACGACGCCACCGCAAACAAAGCGGCCGCCTGCCTGGCGCCGAAGTTGCACGACAATGTTTCGCGCAGCGCCTTGAATGACATCATCGACAAGGGTGTTAATG
>JBDTCL010000061.1:0-20187 GCA_039923595.1 Antricoccus sp.
AGCGCCGCTAAATGCCGGGACTGTCGAATTGTCAAGGGAATGCTGCATCATCGAGCTCAGCCAGCGATCTGAATAGCGGCTGCCGGTCGTGATATCGAGGATCATCTTGCGGTTTTCGGGAGCTTGCGCAGCACCAAAAAACAGTGCCTCGGAGTCGGCATCGAGCGGGACCGGCGCGGGCGCGACCGGACTGATCCCGACCAGTGACCGGATCTTCTCCGGCGCCTGCATCATCATCGATGCTGCGACTTTGCCGCCCATTGAGTGACCGACTAAAGAGAATCCTTTTAAGCCTGCATCATCAGCCGCGGCCAACGCATCAGTGGCGTACTCACGCATGGTGTAGTCACCGGCCTCTGACGCGCGCGCACCATATCCGCGCATCTCGGGGAAATGATAGGTAAACGTCTTGGTGTCTACGAGTTCGGGCAGATATCCCCAGCCATCTGCAGATCCAAACCAACCGTGCAAACAGATCACGTGGTGATCGCCGGTACCGACGCTCTTCATTGAGTTAGCCATCACGACAGCTTAGTCCTGAGTCGGCAGCGTCCACGGAACGAGGACCGTGCCCACCGCGCATACTGCGGCCAGAATCCAGAAAGCGCCGTGTTGGCTGCCGAGTGGCACCGCCAGTGCGGCGCCGATTCCTGGCGCCACTGCCTGCGAAATCATCATCGGAGCAGTCATCACCCCGTTGAGCTGTCCGTAACCGTGCGGCCCCCAGCGATCGGTGATCGCGGTCGCCGATAGCAGGGTATAAATTCCACGCGCCATGCCGAGGAAAATGGAAAACCCGAAGATGAGTACCGTCGGGCCCGAGACAAGCGCCAAGGCTGCCGTGCTGAGCGTGATGGCTGCGAAAACAACCATGCTTCGCAGTACCGTGCCAGTTCGCCGCGACATCGGCGCATAACCCAAACGGCCGATCAATTGCCCTACCCCGCTCAAGGCAAGAGCCAGTGCCGCTTCATCAAGACTAAAACCGCGCTCCACGAGCAGCGGCACCAGGTTGATCGCGGTAGCAAAGCCACAAAAAGCGACGCAACTCATGCAGACAGTGAGCAAGATGAACGGGCGCCCGCGAGTGATGCGTTGACGGTCTAATTTATCCGCCGTCTTTAGGCGCTTGGCGATGTGCGACACCCAGGGCGCGTTAAGACCGAACCAGTGCAGCGGAATTGTCACGATTCCCATGCCCACGGCCAGAATCAAATATGTATGCCGCCAGTCGACCTGGCCATTGAGGAACGCCGTCAACGGCGCAAAGACCGTGCTGGCCAGCCCCCCGATAAGCGTGATTGCCGTCAGTGCCGCAACGCGCCGCTCGCCTGCCCAGCGGGTGGCTGCGGCAAAGGCGGGCGCATAAAGTGTCGCTGACATTCCGAGCCCTGCCATGAGCCAGCCAAGCAAGAATATCCAATAAGTGGGCGCCAGCGCGACTATCACCATCGCGATTGTCGCGACACACGATCCGGCTGTCATGATCACTCGCGGCCCGACCCGATCGATGTATCGGCCGACCCATATTCCAGCGATTGCCGAAATTACCAGACTTGCTGAGAACGCCGCCGTAGCCGCCGATTGCGACCAACCAGTCCGCCGAGTCAGATCAGTTGCGAGCACCGGAAAGGCGTAATACATCACGCCCCAACTCACGATCTCGGTCGTACATAAGACCGCGACAGCCCGCTTTAGTTTTGGCGGAGCGAGCACACCGACCGATGACGACATGCTCACCACCTCACGGAGTTGTTCAGTTAGCGACCTTCACGGCACCGACGGGTCCCGGAAGGACACTATCGACTGCCGACCAGCCAATGTCGCGGCGTCGCTCTGCTGCCTCTGCGGCGCCCCCGCCGCGGATTCCAAACAGCCGCTTCGCGACTAGTAGGTACACCACCACAGCAATGTTGAGGATCATTGTGACGATCTTTAACCAGCTGGTTCCTTGAGCAATCTCGTATATCTCAGGAATGAGCAACACGGTGGTGGCGATAAATGTCAGATACTCCGCCCATCGCTTGGCGAACCATAGACCAATCGCCTCGACACCCTCAAGTAATGCGTACGCAGCGACTAAGCCGGCCGCGATCCAAACTGTAGAGCTCTTTAGCGTAAAGGACTTCTCAATCTCGTTGACCAAAGCACTGTGGCCGCCGAGAGCTTGCTGCAAATTGTTGAGCACCTTGACGAATCTCGTCGCCCACTGATGTTGGTGTTCGGCGAACAAAACAATAAAAACCGCGATCACACCTAGGACGATGAAATGCGATGCTCGATCGATCGCAATGAGTCGCAAAACGTACCGATCGCGAAGTAACTTGCCGCGCTGCGGCACGGTGATGACGGATCGGTCAATCGGCTTGGGATTGGACTCAGTCTCGCTGCTAGATCCATCGGTGCGCACCATCGGCACCCACGCGTCGCACCGCAAACATCGATACCAACGCAGACCGCCCTCATCGCGGACCAAATCCGCGTCTTCGGCGGCCACCACGCTGATATCCCGCCCGACCAGTTCGTGGCCCCGCAGACCACAACCGATCAATTCGTACTGAATACCGCGCCGCTTCGTCTCTCCCGGCGGGATTATTCCTGGTGGCTCGCGCAACACCTCGGTGGCCTCTAAATTATTCACGCCTTCTAGCGTAAGCCTCTACTTAGCAACGGATTGTCAGCTTCGCCCAAGCTAGTCCTAATATGTGCCTATGACGACGAAGTCTGGAACCCGGCAATTGCCCAAGCCCAGCGAAATTCGGGAGCTAGTCCGGTTTCGACCAGTTCAATGGCGCGCGACCCCGCGCCGCCTGTCCCATTCTTTGACGATTGATGACCTTCGCAAATATGCGCGGCGCACCACTCCGCGGGCGGTGTTCGATTATGTTGATGGCGCCGCCGACGGCGAGATTACCGTCGATCGCAATAGTGCAGCCTTTCAACGGGCAACGTGTTTTCCCGAACCGCTGCACGATGTGTCGCATCCAGATCTGTCGAGTGAATTGCTCGGACGCCGCATTGCCATGCCGTTGGTATTCGCTCCGACCGGTTACACCGCGATGATGCATCACCTCGGTGAGGGTGCCGTTGCGCGAGTCGCTGCCCAAGCGGACATTCCCTACAGTCTGTCCACAGTCGGCACGACATCGATCGAAGATGTCCGGCAGCTGTCGCCGCGTGGCGACCTGTGGTTTCAGCTTTATGTGACCAATGATCGAGCACTCAATGCAGAGCTCGTCGCTCGCGCGGCCGCCGCAGGATATGGCGCGTTGCTGCTGACGGTCGATACCTCAGTCGCTGGCTCGCGATTGCGCGATAACCGCAACGGGCTGACAATTCCGCCGACGCTCTCTGCCAAAACGTTTCTCGATATGTCGATGCACCCCAACTGGTGGTTTAACAAGCTCACCCTGCCAACCATTGAATTTGCTAACCTTCGTGGACTGCGAGAGCGGACGTCATCGCATGGCGTGGCGAGCACCATGTTCGATCCCGGGCTCAATCTTAAAACGCTGGACTGGCTGCGATCAGCATGGCCGGGGAAGCTCCTGGTTAAAGGTATTTTGACTGTTGATGCCGCTCGTGAGGTCATCGCGCACGGCGCCGACGGTGTCATCATCTCCAATCACGGTGGCCGCCAGCTTGATCGCACGCCGCCGACCCTCGATGCGCTCGCACCCATCCGTGAAGCGCTCGGTGCTGATCCGACAATTCTGCTCGATGGTGGTGTGCGCAACGGGCAGGACATTCTCATCGCCCGTGCGCTCGGCGCCGATGCGGTCATGGTCGGCCGGGCGTACCTCTATGGCCTGATGGCCGGCGGCGAGCCCGGAGTGCGGACGGCATATGAGATTTTGCGAAGCCAATACCAGCGGGCGTTGCAGCTAATGGGGTTGTCGCGCACCGAAGATCTCACACGTCGGCATGTGCAGTACACGCCGCAACGATAGCCATTCAGTCGGTAAGCACTCGTTGCCCGTCACCGCCTTGTCAACCTTCCTCGCGGTACGGTGATTCAGTCGTACCCTAATCTTGCTGGAGGCGCTATGCCCGTTGTCGATATCGAGTGGCCGGCGCCGGGAGTGCTGCAGCTGAGGCTCGACCGGTCTGAGGCGATGAATGCGATGACCCACCAACTGGTCGTCGAGCTGCATGACGCCCTAGATCAGGCTGATCGCGATGATGAATGCCGCGTCGTCATTATCACCGGTACCGGCCGCGCGTTTTGCGCCGGTCTTGATCTGAATGATTACGGCGACGACACCGTCAAGCAGATGGGCGCTCAACGCGGCGGGCTCAGCAGGCAGCGAGAGATCGCCAGCTTGGCAGAGAAGATACGCGGTTTGCGACAACCGGTTATCGCCGCCGTCAATGGCGCCGCTGCCGGCGGCGGCTTGGCATTAGTACTTGCTAGCGATATCCGAATTGCTGCTGACTCGGCGGTGTTCGCGGTTGGATTTATCCGGGCTGGTTTCTCTGCTTGCGATATTGGTCTGTCGTGGCTGCTGCCGCGCATCGTCGGCGCGGGTGCCGCTCACGAGCTGATGTTGACCGGTCGCAAGTTCGATTCTGCAGAAGCGTTGCGGATCGGGCTGCTGTTTGCCTCTGTGCCGGCGGAGTCCCTGATGGACGTCGTGTATGCCAAAGCCGCCGAAATCCAGCTCAACCCGCCATTTTCGGTGGAACTGACCAAACAGGGCATGTGGATCGCTCTCGAAACGGCGTCATTTCACGCCTCAGTCGAGTTCGAAAATCGTCAACAGATCCTGACCGCGCAGACGGAGGATCGAGCCGAAGCACGAGATGCGTTCTTGCACAAACGCGCACCACAGTACAAATATCGCTGAGGTTGTGCCAAGGAAATCCAACCGCAATCACTGAAGAGTACGTACGACAAGACAGGAACACACCAGTTGACTGACAACACGACTGCCGAACGAATCGACGCGCTAGTCGGCAGCGCGCGCGATGACCTCGCCGAATTGGTGGCCATTCGCTCGATCGCCGATCGGGATCTTGCGCCGGCTACCGAGTGTGAGCGCGCCGCCCGATGGAGCGCCGACGCCTTCGCGCGGGCAGGTATCAGCGACATCGATCTTTATCGCACCGCTGACGATTCACAGGCGGTCATTGGTCACCGCCCTGGGCCGGAAGGGTCACCGACAGTCCTTTTATATGGCCATTACGACGTGCAGCCACCCGGTGATGAACAACTCTGGGATAGTCCACCGTTCGAGTTGATTGAACGGGATGGCCGGTGGTACGGCCGCGGAGCGGCCGACTGCAAAGGCAACCTGATCGCACACCTGCTTGCGTTGCGCGCATTGGACAAGCTCAATGTGGGCGTTCGGATCGTTGTTGAAGGTTCAGAGGAGCAAGGTACCGGCGGTCTAGAGGCCTTAGTGCGCGAACGGCCAGATTTATTCGCCGCCGATGTCATGGTTATCGCCGACGTGGGAAATGTTGCTCTCGGAACGCCGACAATGACAACGTCATTGCGCGGAATGACGACTGTGCTCCTGCAGATCGACACGCTGCGCGGTGCGTTGCACTCCGGCATGTTTGGTGGCGCCGCTCCCGACGCGCTCGCCATCATGATTGAGGTTCTCGGATCGCTACGCGATGCCGACGGGAACACCCACATCGACGGTCTCGATTGTTCAGGTACATGGGTTGGCGCCGATTACGCCGATGACCAGTTTCGCCTTGATGCCGGCGTGCTGGACGGCGTCGACCTGCCTGGCACCGGAACTGTGGCAGATCGGGTCTGGGCCAGGCCGTCGGTAACCGTGCTCGGTATCGACTGCCCCGGTGTTGCTGAAGCGGCAGCTGCGATCGTGCCGCGCTGTCGCGCTAAGGTCAGTCTGCGCATCCCGCCGGGGATGGATGCGCGGCACGCAATGGATTCACTGGTTGCGCACCTTCACGATAAGACTCCGTTCGGTGCCCACGTTAGTGTGACAGCAGAAGGATTCGGTGCGCCATTCCAAGCAACAACGAACGGACCGGCGTATGACGAATTGAGCAAAATCATGGCCGAGGTTTTCGGCAAACCACTCGTTACCGCTGGGCAGGGCGGCGCGATTCCGCTGTGCAACACCCTCGCCGAAGCATATCCGCAAGCCGAGATCGTCCTCATCGGCGTTGAGGAGCCGCGCTGCCAGATTCATGCGGCAAATGAGAGCGTCGATCCGGCCGAAATCTGCAGGATCGCCACCGTGGAAGCGATGCTCTTACAGCGTCTCGGAACTCAGTCAGACTGAGGAAACTGCCTAGCTAGTCGAGCCGATTTGGTCTAACCACGCAGCGCGTCGATAATGCGGTCGCTGTTGGGACCTGCTGGCAAACCACCGAGGATCAGCGTCGTGAGACAGGTGCCAGCCCAATTGTTCTGCCACTCTTCGATGATTTTGTCTGCTGGGCCGACCAGCGCAACATCCTCGACCATAGCGGTGGGAACTGCAGCGGCTGCGTCTTTCGCGCGGCCATTGAGATAAAGATCCTGAATCTCATCGACCGTCTCGCCCCAGCCCATCCGGACAAAAACGTCTTTATGAAAATTGGCTCCCTTAGCTCCCATGCCACCTGCATAAAGCGCGATTGCTGGCTTGATGTGCGATGCCGCTCGTTCAACATCGTCATCCTCAATTACCCACGCCATACTGGCGATCTCGAACGAATCGGCGCTCTGGCGAGCACCATCCTTCGCGAATCCCTCGGCGAGAGCAGCCCGATAGAAGTCGTCGGATTTAGGAGAGAACCATAACGGTATCCAGCCGTCCGCGATTTCCGCAGCAAGCGCCACGTTCTTGGGTCCTTCGGCACCGAGGTAGACAGGGATCTCAGCGCGTAGCGGGTGCACCGTGGAACGGAGTGCTTTGCCCAGATGTGCGCCCCCGTCGAGGGGCAACTGGTAGTGCTTACCGTTGTAGGTAACCGGCTTCTCACGCGCCCATACCTGCCGCATGATGTCGACATACTCACGCGTCCGCTCAAGAGGGCGCGGATATGGCTGCCCGTACCACCCCTCGACTACTTGCGGTCCGGAAGCGCCGATGCCAAGAATCATTCGGCCACCGGAAAGATGGTCGATGGTAAGCGCGGCCATCGCGAGCGCCGTTGGGGTGCGCGCCGACATCTGACAGACCGAAGTGCCGAGCTTGGCGTTAGTCCTCGAGCCGTACCACGCTAACGGCGTCAAGGCGTCCGAGCCGTACGCTTCAGCGGTCCAGAAGCTGTCGATGCCCATCTGGTTTGCGCGATGCAGTTGCTCTTCAAGTCCAGCAGGCGGTCCAGCTGACCAGTATCCTGCGCCAAGTCCAATTTGCATCAGTTACACCTGTATCCCTCGGGTTAATGCTCCATCGACGATGAGGTTGGTACCGCTAATTCGACTAGCTTGTGAACTGGCCAAAAATATGACTGGCGCCGCAACTTCAGCAGCAGTGCCCATGCGGCCAGTGGGATTGAGGCCGATTGCCGTAGCAAACAGCTCCGGATCACCCGATTCGATCCCGGACCATACGCCACCATCGAAGTAAGTATTGCCCGGCGAGACGGTATTAGCCCGAATCCCCTTCGATGCCAACTGCAGTGCGAGACCATGAATATATCCAATAATGGCTGTCTTTGCGGTGCCATAAGGACCGGAGGCGAAGTCTGATTCACGACCCGAAACACTGGAGATTGCAACGATAGAAGGGTTATCGCTTACTTCGAGATGCTGCAGTGCCGCATTGACCAGTCGTACGGTGTGCATGAGGTCCACATTCATACTTGCCGACCAATTCTCTGGCGTGTCGGCGATAGCAAGCGCACTCACGCAGGCCACTGCCGTGTCGATACCGCCGAGATCACTGGCTGACTGCGCCACCCATGTCTGGAGTGCTGTTTCATCAGCGACATCGACCGCAGCACCGATCACAGTTCCTCGCGTACTCAACGTCGCCACCGTCGCGTCGACGTCGGCACGGGTTCGAGCGCAGAAACTCACGGCGGCGCCTTCGTCGAGGAACCCCTCAACGATCGCTCGACCAATTCCTTTAGTGCCGCCGGTGACCAACACCCGGCTTCCGGTGAGACCCAAATCCATGTGTGCGTCCTTTACTAGAGCGACCCGAGTGAGGCTGCGCGCGACCGCAGATCGTTGTGGATCCCGCGGTATGCGCTAGTGGCTTGCGGCAGCAAATCCTTGGCTGCTTTCACGACCACGCTGTAATTGGCGTCAACAACGTTGGCGATTGGCGCTTGGGTTATTTGCGAGCAGAGCTGGTAGCTATCCATTATGTCCATTCCGGTGAGCTGTGCGACCCAGGTCGTCAGATCACCGTTCGCGATCCGCCAGGAGTCCTCCATCGGCCTGCTTGAGCCGATCGACATGATGTGGGTGTCGGTCTCGATCCGTGGCCAACCCGGGCCACCGCCCTTGATGAGGTCGACGATCAATGTCGTCAGCATCGCCCCTTCCACCGCCGTACCGCACGCTTCACCTTCACCGTGCCGGTAATGGCCGTCGCCGATGGAGAACAGGGCACCATCGACGTTGACCCCTAGATAGGCGGTGGCTCCGGTCTGCATCTCTGGGGTGTCCATATTTCCGCCGAAACGATCGGGCACCAGTGCACTGCGAACTTCTGCGCCAGCGGGCGCCACCCCGACCGTGCCAAGCATCGTATTGATCGGCAACTCGATCTGGTGATCACTATTGCGCGCGACGAAACCGACTGTACCGCGGGCACGATTTAGTTCGTAGATCCAAGTCAAGTCCGGCAATGGATCTTGGAATGTCACGGTTCGATCGGTCGCGGTCATGCCGCCAAAAAATGGCATCGCTGCAGACGCGCCCCAATCGCGAGCCGGTTCCATCGCCACAAAATGCACGGCGAGCGTGTCTCCAGGCTCCGCACCCTCGATATAAAACGGACCCGTTTGTGGGTTGACCGCACTCAAGTCCACAACCGCACTCGATACTTGATCGACACTCGTCAACTTGCCGCCGAAGGCGTCGTCTGACCACAGTCGCAGCACGGTCCCTGGCTTGATCGACATCACCGGCGCGACACCACCGAAGGTGTACGCGTATTGGTGTGGTTTCGGCGTGTATTCAATCAGGTCCATCAACTGATGCTAGTACCGTCCTTCGAGGATTATCCTGGTGTGGTGGATACGCTCTTCCCAGACGACGCCGTTTCGCGGCCCGCGCGGTCAATTGCTGATGGTGCGGTTCATGTGCCTGGCTGGCTGAGTATGTCTCAACAGGCGTGGATTATGGCGCAGTACGAACGTTGGGCCAGCGGCCCGGTGCCGCCGGCATCGGCTAAGGTTCGCGGGCATGAGATGTCAGTCCGCACGGTCTGTCTTGGCTGGCATTGGCAGCCCTACAAATACACGCGGAAGGCAACTGATGTGAATGGCCGCCGGGTGCTCGATATGCCGGACTGGATGGTGCGCATGGGACGCCGGGCGCTCGAGACGGTGCACGATCCTGGCGCGCAGAATTACGCTCCGGATACCGCCCTGGTCAATTTCTACGACAGCTCCGCGAAGATGGGAATGCACCAAGATAAAGATGAACTCTCGGACGCTCCGGTGGTGTCGTTGTCCATCGGGGACAGCTGCCGGTTTCGGTTCGGCAATAACCAATCTCGCAAGATGCCGTATCAAGATCTGACGTTGATGTCGGGCGACCTATTCGTTTTTGGCGGTGCTTCACGGCTCGCCTTTCATGGCGTCACCAAGGTTCTGCCCGAGACCGCACCCGATGGCTGCGGTCTGCAGAATGGCCGAATCAACATCACTCTGCGGATGACCGGGATGGACGCAGCCGAATAGCTCGGCAGCACAGTGGTCCCGCTCCCCCTCGAAGCGGGACCACTGTGGGTCCTGGTGGCTGCGCTTAACGCAGCGCGTTGCTCATCTGCTGCGACCCTTGATACGGCATCGATGGTGCAGTCTTCGGTGCCCCGGCGCCCAGGGGCCGCATATCGCCCATCGGATCGAATTCAGCGAGTACCCGCTCCAGACGAGCAGCGTCAATCCGGTGGTGGACAGCGTTTGCTTCTTCACGATCGCGGATGACTTTTGAAAGCGTGAATGTCGAGGTCACTAAATAGAACAGGCCTAGGACGACAAACCCGCGAATCCAGGGCGTCACGTCGAGGTAGAGCACCGCGATGATGAGGCCCACGGAGCTGATTACGAATGAGGCGATCGCCTGAATGTAGAAGCCATTGGTGTGCTTGCTTGGAACGGTAGCGTTCATGAGAGTGCCTCTTTCTGGTGATTGTCCCGGGCAATGAGCAAGAACGGGATGACGGTTCGGCGATATTCGCCGTCCGGTGTTGCGTGGTGATTGCTGGTGCGGTTAGTCGATCGGTTTGAGCCGCAATGACCCGCGGCCTTCGTGAACGACTTCGACATCTTGTCGAAGTTCGCGCTCAGGCAACTCGGCGAACGGATCAACAACCGCCGTCAGTCGCGGATTTCGAATGGAGGTGCGTACTCGATGCTCAACAGCCGGCAGATGGTGAGCGACCCATTCAAGCGTGATCGGCCGGTATTGTCGGTCGATCGCACGCGCTTCATGATCAGTCTGGGCAGCGTGTGCGGCCGCAACTTTCTTTCGCGCTGCTTGTTTGCTGATTCCTAAGGCATCGCCAAGTGCGCTGTAGTCCAAGCTTGTGGTCGCCAACATCTCGCGCTCAAGGGTGGCGATCGCATCCTTGGTCTGCTTGAGAAAGTGCACGGCGAGCAGGTCCTGCACGTCAGGATCAAGTCCAGTTTGAGTGTCGTGATGCGACATCCCGTCCTGGACAAGCCGAGTGAAGAGGTCGACCATCAGTTCGGCTATCTGTTCTGCATTCATGAATACAAGTTAACTCAAGACAACTTCAATTGTCAATAGGCAACCTAGTTAATCTTTTGGGTGCATCATCAACTCACTTCATTGGCATGTGAGGATGAGTCAATGAGCACCGAACTTCCTGCAGACCTCATTGCCAAGATCAATGCCGCCGGCTATTACCCCGAGCTGGTCCGGGACGTCCTCGATATCGCGGTGGCCGCCGAAACCGTCACCGCCCATCTCGTTCAAGGGGAAACAACCTTCGATGGCGACACCGTGCGACGACATATGTCCGTTATTGCCCTCACTCCGACTCGACTGGTGTTCGTTCATGCCGATGACCATCCGGGCGACCATCCAGGTGAACATCCCGCGGACGATCATCCAGGCGCACTCACCGCTAATGCAGTTGCAAGTAGTGAATCGGTCGCGCTGCACGCGATCAAATCCGTCGGTCTTACGCATGTTGTTACCGAACCCGCGGCTTACCGTAAAGGAGCGCTTGGCAGCGAATTGACGTTATCGATCAGTTGGGGTCGGCTCAGCGAAATCGATCTAGAGCCAGTGGCCTGTCCCGATCCGCATTGCGAAGCTGACCACGGGCTCGCCGGCTCACTTCGTGCTGATGATCTGGTGCTTCGCGTGAGCGCGGTGGCCGAGGGCGCAGACAAACTCGCTGACGCGATCGCCTTCGCGCGGGCGCTGACTGCCAGCACCGCACGCTAACCGATTGACTTTTTGGACGCGGTGACCTGATCGGTGCGGTCCCAAGGAGCAAACTGGACGACATGAACTCTTCGGACTTCACCGACCAAGTTGTCGAACTCGTACATCGCTGGCTACGCGAGTCTGCAGGTATCGCACCGGATGCCTCGGCGCAGCAGCTCGCCGATCTGCTAAGAGATCCGGCCGGACTCGCCTTCACCGTCGGCTTCGTCGATGGCGTAATCCGGCCTGAAGATCGCGTAGTAGCCGCCGCCAACCTCACCGTTCTCGCCCGGCAATCACCGCGGTTTCTCCCCTTCCACCTCAAGGCCGCGCTGCAGCTGGGCGGCCTTGCCGCACGGGTCGCGCCCACTATCGTGATCCCGATCGCGCGAGCCGCGTTGCGCAGGCTAGTTGGCCATCTTGTGGTGGATGCAAGTGATAAACGCCTGGGCGCAGCACTGAAAAAAATACGAACACAAGGTGCTGAACTCAATATCAACCTGCTTGGTGAAGCCGTCCTCGGTACGTCAGAAGCAGACCGGCGATTAGCCGGAACCACCCGGCTGCTGCGGCGCGATGACGTCAATTACGTCTCGATCAAGGTTTCCGCGGCCGTCGCGCCGCACCCACTCTGGGCATTCGAGGAAGCAGTCACCGACATCACCACGCAGCTCACGCCGCTCTATCGGCTCGCCGCCGGATACAACATCCACAAATTCATCAATCTTGACATGGAGGAATACCACGACTTACACCTGACAATGGCGGTATTTCGCGCAATTCTCGATCAACCATCGTTACGCCGCCTCAGTGCTGGCATCGTGATCCAGGCCTATTTGCCGGACTCTCTCAGTGCAGTCCTGGAGTTGACTGACTGGGCCCGGGACCGCGTCGCAACAGGCGGGGCACCGATCAAGATTCGGCTCGTTAAAGGCGCAAACCTGCCGATGGAACGGGTCGAAGCTCAGCTACGCGGATGGCCGCTCGCGACGTGGGGAACAAAGGCACAGACAGACACGTCATATAAACGCATTCTCGATGCTGCCCTCAATCGCGAAAGCCTTGAATCGGTACACATCGGCATTGCCGGTCATAACCTTTTCGAGATTGCTTATGCGCATCTATTGGCACAACGACGCGGCATTGACAAGCACATCGAATTCGAAATGCTCCTCGGTATGGCACCCGATCAGGCCACGGTCGTACAGCGCGAGGTTGGCGCCCTGCTGCGATATACGCCGGTGGTGCATCCCGCCGAGTTTGATGTTGCCATCTCTTATTTGGTGCGCCGATTAGAGGAGGGCGCCAGCGATGACAACTTCATGTCCGCCGCCTTTGAGCTCGCTTCAGATCCGGCCCTCTTTGATCGCGAGGAGCAACGATTTCGGGCATCCCTTGATGCTCTCGACACTGTCATCCCGACGCCAGCGCGCGATCAGAATCGCGCGACCGAGTCGTATGCTGCAACGGTCACCGGCTTCGACAACACTGCCGATACCGACCCGTCACTGCCGGCAAACCGGCGGTGGGGCAGGTCAATCCTTAAGCGAGCACGAGAATCAACAATCGGTATCGACACTGCGCAAGCCGCCTGGGTCCGCAGCCGCGAGGAGCTTGAGCTGACGGTGCAGTCCGCCGCGGCGGCAGGAGCGGCGTGGGGCGCCCAGCCGGTCGCATCGCGGGCACAGGTCCTGCATGCCGCTGGTAACGCCCTCGCTCAATATCGTGCGCAGTTGATCGAGGTGATGGTCTGCGAGGGATCTAAAACAATCGACCAAGCCGACCCTGAGGTGAGCGAGGCGATCGATTTCGCCCACTATTATGCCGAACGCGCCCTTGAGCTCGAGAGAGTTGATGGCGCCGCATTTGTGCCTGTGCCGCTCACGCTTGTCACTCCGCCGTGGAACTTTCCGATCTCGATTGCAGCCGGCTCCACGCTCGCCGCACTCGCCGCGGGCAGTGCCGTCCTGCTCAAACCGGCGCCGCAGGCAGCTCGGTGCGCGGCGGTTCTCACCGAGGCACTGTGGAGCGCAGGTGTGCCCCGGGCCGCGTTGCAGCTGATCCAGGTTGACGAGCAAGACCATGGCCCGCAGCTCGTTTCGCACGCCAGCGTTAGCCAGGTCATCCTGACCGGTGCCTACGAGACTGCTGAACTCTTTCGTTCGTTTCGTCCGGAACTTCGGCTATTGGCCGAAACGAGCGGCAAGAATGCAATCGTGGTGACACCGTCCGCTGATATTGACCTCGCTGTAAAAGACATCATCGCTTCAGCGTTTGGGCACGCTGGGCAAAAGTGCTCAGCGGCATCACTGGTGATCCTCGTCGGGTCCGTCGCTACGTCGCGACGCTTCATGAGCCAACTTCAAGACGGTGTTCAATCCATGAGAGTCGGCGCAGCATGGGATCCCCTGACGCAGATGGGACCGTTGATCGCACCGGCTGCCGGAAAACTTCTGACCGCACTCACCACCCTCGACAGTGGTGAAAGCTGGCTGGTTCAACCTCGCAAACTGGACACTGATGGTCAGCTTTGGTCTGCAGGAGTACGGCTTGGTGTTCAGCCAGGTTCGCCGTTTCACCTGACGGAGTACTTCGGCCCAGTGCTTGGAATTATGACTGCGGGCACGCTCCAAGAAGCTATGAACATCCAGAATGCAGTTGACTATGGCCTCACAGCAGGAATCCACTCACTTGATCGTGCAGAGATCGCGCTCTGGCTCGATAGCGTGCAAGCCGGGAATCTGTATGTCAATCGTGGCATCACGGGCGCGATCGTGCAGCGTCAACCGTTCGGTGGTTGGAAAAAATCGGCCGTTGGACCTGGCGCGAAAGCAGGCGGACCGAACTATCTGATTGGTCTCGGATCCTGGAATTCCTCCCGCTCGAGCACGATCCTTGGCACCATCGAGTCGCCTATTGCCCGTATCGTCGCAGAGTTTGATTCTGATGGCTTCCTGGCACGCTCAGCACGCTCAGATCAGGCCGCCTGGGCGAGCGAATACGGTACTCATCACGACCGAGCAGGGCTGAAACTGGAACGCAACATTTTGCGTTATCTGCCGACCAAGGTCGAGATTCGACTGTCCGACGGAGGATTGAGCACCGACCTGCTGAGGGTTGTCCTCGCCGCTCGTCGAGCAACCGCCGAGGTACGAATCTCAGTGCCGACAGGCATCGTGATTGATGATATAGAGGTGATCAGCGAGGATGAGCGAACTTGGATCAAGCGAATTGTCACGTCTGCGGCTATCCGGATTCGGTTGATCGCTGGTACGGCCGTGGATCGCCGTCGAATTCGTGCAGCCCTTGGGCATCGACCCGATTTAGCGATCTATGACGGTGCTGTCACCGAATCTGGTCGGATCGAATTGTTACCGTTCGTCCGGGAGCAGGCGATCAGTATGACCGCGCACCGATTCGGCACCCCGTCTGCTCTCGTCACCGACCTGCCTCAAGGATGAAACCCGAAGGATCGACGAGTCGATCTGGCTAGGCGTCTTTCCAATCTTCGATAAACGCCTTTTCCTTGGCCTCAATATTCACACCCAACATCGGGTGCAGTTCCATCGCCGGTGAGTATTTGCTCGCTGGCACGTCGCGCCCGAGTGCCTCTGACATGGCGCGCAGATAATGCGGCGCTCCGCCGCAGCAGATCCCGATATAGTTCACGCCGAGATCGCGCGCTTTGACGGCAAAGTCAGCCATCTCGAATCGGGTCCCGAGATAAGGCTCCAAGGCGATGGGGAAGGCGCGTTCGTCGCCCGCCCCCAGCGACTCAAAGGTGGGCTGCGTTTCAGTTGTCCGGTACGGAACCGGTTGCGCAGCGACGTAACACGACACCGCATTGCGGATCTTTTCCAGGATCGGCAACATCGTGACCGGGCCGCGATCGCAATTGAGCCCTACGACATCAGCCCCGTTATCTGCCAAGATCCGGCACGCTTCGGCATAGTCATAGCCATCGCGAGTTTTATCGTGGACCGACGCCATCGTGACAACTGCTGGCAGGCCGTGCGACTTGATGACTTCCAGCGCGATCAGTGCTTCAGCAAGATAATCGTTCGTCTCGGAGATCACGAGGTCAATCCCCTCCTCGACGGCCCAGCCAACCTGCTCCTCATACATCGTTCGCACCGCCGCCGACGAGCGCTCGACGTCGTTCAGATCGTAGGACCAGGTATTGCAGATATTTCCCGCGACAAGCTGCCCGGCAGGGCGCGCGATCTCGCCTGCGATCTGCACCGCAGCGCGATTCATTCGCTCTAGATCGTTTTCGCGGCCGATGTCCTTGAGCTTGTCTCGATGCGCGTAGTAGGTCAGCGCAACCATCACTTCGCAGCCAGCGCGCAAGTATTCAGTATGGAGTTGCCGGAGCGCGTCCGGGTAGTCCAGCACGACTTCTGGCACGAAGGGTCCAGCCTTGATGTAGCCGCGCCGCTCCAATTCGAAAACATAACCTTCACCGCCGATGACAATCCCTGAAGCAAGGCGGTCGAGCAAACCTGGTGTGGCAACAGTCATCGCAACTGCGCTCCTTTTCAATCTCTAACGATCACCGAAACGAGCCGGATTGAACCGGCCGATGTCATAAACAGTGCCGCCTTGCAGGGCCAACTGCGCCAGTGTGCGGCCAACCCACGGCGCGTACTTGTACCCAGTGCCCCGCCAACCAACGCCCATCACTACCCCGTCGTAACCCGGCACTGGGCCGAGCACAAACTGGTCGTCGCCCACGAGGTCGTAATCGCATTGATCGACCTCATCAATGTCGCGGGCCTCAAACGACAACAGTTCCGGCATACAAATTTCTAGGAATGATCGGACATCGGAAATAATCGTGTGTTGAGTCTGCACGTCTGGCGGGTTGTAGTAACCGACTTTGATACCAGGCGTTTTGCCATCCAGGATGGGATGTCCATAGATGCCGACATCGAGATAGGCAAAAACTGGGAAGTTTTCCGGCGTAAACTCCGCGCGCCGGTGAGCTGGCGGGATCAGGTATTTCGCCTCGCTCGGTCGATCTTTGGTGATTGGTATCTGCAACGACGATCCCAATCCGTGCAAGACATCGTTGGTGCCGTGACCGGAAGTGATCGATATCTTGGCGGTCTGCAGGATGGAGTTAGAAGTCTGGATCTGATAACCGTCTGGCTCGCCGACAATCGACTTTACGGTGCAGTTCTCAATCAACTGCACACCGAGAGCGACCAGTTGCTGCTGCAACATCGCGGTAACTGCTTGCACGTCGACGAAGCCAGCTTCGACATCGAGCAGTGCGACATCAACATCGAACATGCTCCATCGCTCACCGATCTCATTAGCCAGATCGGCGCGCGGCAGCCCGATTTGCTGCAACACGCGGTCAGCGTTGGCGCCATACACCTGGTCGAGCGCAGGGGTGACCTTGGCACTAGCGATATTGAGGCAGCCGCATTCGACCAACAGTCGCGAGTCAGTCTGCGCCTCGACGGTCCGCCACAGCGATCTGGATTCGTGAGCCAGCTGGGCATAACGGGCATCAAGATAATCATTGCGATAAGAGCGACTCTTGCCGAACGATGCAGTCATCGGATCGCCGACGGTCGAAGCGTCGATGACGACGACTTGCGCGCCTGCCCGGACCGCCCAATAGGCGGTGAAAAGCCCCATCACCCCGCCACCGACTACGGCAATGTCGTACCTAGTACTCACCGGCAAATCCTCGTTCCAGACGCTCGCAATGCCTACATCCGGTGAGTGTACGGCACTAAGGTGAACCGGTTCACACGAGCGTGATCAGCGCTTAGCCCGCCGCCCGTTTGCGCAGATCAGTCGGGAACGCGCCTGCCGCGACGCATCGCGCCGACCATTCCGTTAAGGCCGTCACATGAGTGTCCAGATCAGCGCCGAGGGCATCAATAATTGACTGCTCGCCGACGTCGGTCTGTGCCTCTAGACGCTCCCGGCAGGCCCGACCAGCAGCAGTGAGCTGACCGTCATCGAGCATCCCCTTAGCCGTCAATTGATCAATCTCGGCACTGATCTGCTCCTCGCTCCAGCCTCTGCTTGAGGTGTACTCCCCGATACCGAAGCCGACCCAAAGTTCAGTCAGAATGTTCATTCCGATCGGACCGAGTCCCTCGGCGGCGCACGCCGCCACATGCGTATCCCCCCGATGCTCGCGCAACAGCTCGCAGGCCCGCCAGAGCCGGCCAGTGGGGTCGGTCGGCGAGCTCTGAGCGGCGAGTCCGCTAAATAGCGCGCGGCCCACACTCGGCGCGGAACGCACTGCGGCCATCAACGCGTCTGCGGTGAATTCAACCTGTTCACCTGCCAATACCTCCGTCAAACTGGCGATCGTGGTCCGATCACGATCTGCGAGCAAGTCTGCTCGATCGCACCCAGCTCGGCCTTGCGCGTACAGACCAGCAATCATCTGCGGCTCAAACACCGCAAAGGTGGCAACGACTACTTCCGGCAGCGGTTGGCCAAGACTTGCCGCACGTCCCCAGACATAGCCGCTGAGAAAATCCATTCCGCGCGCGGCCCATGCCTCGTTGGTGCGAGGGTTCCATACCGAGTGCATCGCGATTGGCTCAATCGCATCGCGCAAACGGCGAGCTGGTGACCCAGCCTCGACTGGGTCCGGGGTCTCGGTGGTGGGCGGATCGCCCATGAAGGCGGCTGCGACGTCGGCATAGTCCATGTCGCGACGCTAATCGGCAGACGGGGATAGGTCAACTCGATGCAGGACGCTAATTAGGCGGAATAGACATTTACCCCATCGACATAGGTGGCGACCGGTTGCGCTCCTTGCGCGATGGCCGGATCGTCATCATGCAGATCGGCGTCGAGCACCACAAAATCAGCTGCCATCCCAGTCTGCAGACTGCCCATGGTGCTTTCGCGCCCGACCAGCCATGCTGAATCGAGAGTCAGGGAGTGAATTGCTTCCTCGACAGTGATGCACTGAGCTGCTCCGAGCACTTGATTGCTAGAGGTGCGGCGGTTGACCGCGGTCCACAGCATGTCGAGTGGATCCATCGGAGTGATGGGGCAATCAGAGTGCAGTCCAAAATGCAGGCCACCGCCGATCACATCACGCAGTGGCTCCATCCGGCTTGCCCGCTCTGGTCCGACGAAGCGGTCGCGATGACGATCGCCCCAGTACCGAATATGGTTGGCGAACACCGAAACTCCAGCGCCGATCTGCGCGGCCTGCTGCACATGCTCGGGATGCGCCATTTGGAAATGTTCGATACGGTGTCGACCAGTTTGCCACGCTGAGGTTTTTGCCAAATTTTGGTAAACCTCAAGCACAGTGGCGATCGCGCGATCACCGTTAGCATGAATTGCGATCTGGCCACCGGCTTGCATGATGGGCAGTAAGCGCTGCTCGAACTCGTCCGCCGCGATCAACAACTCGCCAGAATCATCGTGGTTGCAGTGGTACGGCTCAAGCAGTGCCGCAGAAAGGCCCTGAATCGATCCGTCAGACCAAAATTTCGCCCCCTGGATAACGAAGTAGTCGTTCGTACCGGACTTCTCGAACAGTTTCGGCTCGTTCGGCAGCAGGCTCGCGGCCAGCTCCCCGACGAGATATCCGAATACTTTCAGCCGGAGTCGGCCCGCATTATTCATTGCACGGAAGGCAGCGAGCTCCTGCGCATCCCCTTGTAGCCCAACCCCAAGATCGTGCACGGTGGTCATTCCGCGTGCTGCGGCGGTTTGCAAGCCATGCTCAATCGCGCTCTCAAGCTCAGCCGGTGTGACCGCGGGCGCCGCGCCAATGAGCTGGCGAACGGCGCCGACCTCCCACATCAGTCCAGTGAGCTTGCCAGCATCGTCTTTGATGAAAATTCCGCTGTCTGGATCTGAACTCGATGCGTCGATCCCGGCCAGTTCCAGTGCACGGCTGTTGCCGACCGCAAAATGCCCACTGATGTGGGAGATCATGATCGGTACGTCCCTGGAGGCGCGGTCAAGATCGTCGCGCGTCGGATGCCGGTTGTCTGCAATGAGGGTGTCGTCGTAGCCCCATCCACGTACCCAGGCTTTTCCGTCGGCCGCCGCGGCGGCGGGTGCGAGAAGCGCCACCAGCTCATCGATTGATTGCACCGCCGCCGGTCGGCAGTCAACCCAATTCTTCGTCAAGCCAAAGTACGCGGTATGCACATGCGAGTCGACCAATCCCGGGATGACCGTGCCACCGCCCAGATCAGTCTGGCGAACCTGGGTCGCTCCCGCGGCGCTGGCCGCCGCCGACGCTTCGTCAACCGAACCCGCACCCACGACGACGCCGCCGACGACGGCGAGTGCCTCTGCCGAGGAATCTCTGGACGCGGTTTGGTAAATCTTCGAGCCATAGAACACGTGCCCGTCGCGTTGCTCAGTCATGCTCGCTCTCCCGAATCGACAAAAATGTATGCCATCAAACTGCACCACCCGTTGACAGACTTCAGATCCAGGGTCAGTACCCGCCCACACGCGTCGATAATCAAGCGAGCACCCTGCAAACAACAGCCCACAGCAGATCAAAGTGGCATACGGTCCTTGCCTGGCTTAGAGCTGTTGTTTGCGGGGTTGGCTGGCGACCTCGCCCATCGCGACGTCGTAACGTAATTGGTGAGCCGGCCCTGTTCCGGACTCAGATCGAG
>JBDTCL010000062.1:0-6338 GCA_039923595.1 Antricoccus sp.
TCGTTGTTGCGTGGGGTGAGTCGCTGCAATTCTGGGCCCGGCCGATGCAACATGACCGTCCGCAGGGCGCCGACCTCACTGTCGACATAGGGCGCAAGATTCACTCGATCATCCAGCCCTTTGGCCCAGTGCTCCCGGCTTTGTACTGCTGCAGCGGAACTTTGTCCGCGCGCCAGGCGCGCAGCACCGGGTCCACAATGCGCCAGCACTGCTCAGCCATGTCTCCGCGCACCGACAGCGACGGGTCGCCATCGATGGCGGCCAGCAGCACTTCTCCGTACGCCTCGAACTCCCCGGCGCCAGGGTCGCTGAACAGGTTTGCCCGACCGAGCTCGAATGGATCGCCAGGCCCGTTGACGTCGATGCAGAGAGCTATCGTGTTGTGATCGCCGAGACCGAGCTTCAATACGTTGGGTTCAGCGGTCCCTTTGAGCCCGGTTGGCAGGTGACTGACCGGTTTATATGTCACCAGGGCCTCGAAACGATCGGCGCCCATTGCCTTGCCAGAGCGCAAGGTGATCGGCACCCCGGCCCATCGGGCCGTGCGCACCTCAACCGTTAGCTCGGCGAGGGTTTCGGTTTTGCGGCTTGGATCGATACCGGGTTCTTTGGCGTAGGACACAATCGATTTCGAACCGATCTTGCCAGCGGTGTAACGAGCTCGACGGCCCGCGGTGATCGGGTCGTCTTTCCACAGGCGAGTAGCGCGCAGCGCCTGAGCGGTGCTGTCACGAAGATCGTCAGCGTTCGTCGTCGCTGGCGATTCGCAGGTCATCAACGCCAGCACCTGCAACAGGTGGCTTTGAATCATGTCCACCAGCGCACCGGCTTTGTCGTAATATCGTGCCCGGTTCTCGAGGGCGAGTGACTCATCAAAAACGATGTCAATGCGTTCGATATGTAGATTGCTCCAGCTCGCTTCGAAGATCCGGTTGGCGAACCTGACGCCGAGGAAATTCAGAACGGTCGACTTGCCGAGGAAATGATCGACGCGGTGTATTTGATTCTCCGGTACGAGGGCCGCGGCCTTCTTGTTCAGCGCACGGGCCGATTGCTCATCGACACCGAACGGCTTTTCCATCAGCAGTACAGTCCCGGTTGGCAAGTCAACCTCCTGCAACGCGTCGATAGTCTTCGCGGTGATCGCTGGGGGCAGGGCGAAGTAGATCGCCGGTACGCCATCGCACATGGCAAGCAGCTTGGTCATTTCCTGCGGGCTGGTGATATCGGCTTGGACGTATTGGGTCGAGTCGAGGGCCGCTGTGACACTGCGGCTTTTTGCCCCGACAGTTGCGAACGATTTGCGTACCCGTGCAGTCCATGCTGATTTGGTCATGGGATCGATCGCAGCACCGATGAGTTTGATGCCATGGCCGCGATTGCTGGAAAGCAACTGACCCAAACCGGGTAACAACAAGCGCGCCGTGAGGTCGCCACTGGCCCCAAGGATGAGAAGTGTCTTGATTTGTGATTTATTGCTAGCCATAGTGCTGCCTCACGAACTCGTTAGGTATCGAAATATTGCGAGCACGTGAGCTGGCTGCGTCGCCACTCGTCATGTCTCGCTTCGAGACTATCGTCCTAAGTCGGTGAATGTGGCTCATCACTTCGTGTCGTCACAGGCGTGTGTCCACACAGCCGCGCCGTTACGGGCTTAGGCTCGAGCCAAGTTGCCCGCATCGAACAAAGTTCGTGGGCGACGATCTTCCCCTCCGTATGAAAGCCGAGTGTGCAGTGTCGTTGCAGTGGTCCTCTCTCAACGCGCGTCGCCGAGCCCGTGAGCTCGATGCGCTCGCGAGCAACTCAGTGGTCGACGTCTTAGTCGTCGGCGGCGGAATCACTGGAATGGGTGTCGCTTTGGATGCGGCGAGCCGAGGGCTTTCGGTGGTGCTCGTTGAGCGTGGTGATATCGGTGGTGGCGCGAGCAGTACCAGCACTGACATTATTCACGGCGGCGTGCGTTACTTGCAGAATCGTGACGTGCTGGCGGCCGTCGAGTCCGCCCTCGAGCGAGGCTATTTGTTGCAGCACACGGCGACCCATTTGGTGCGTAGTCTTCCGGTATTACTGCCCGACCTAGGTGAACTGCCACCCAAACGACGCTGGCTGGCCCGTGCAGGGCTGCAGGCTGGTGAGGCGCTGCGGTTCGGAGTGCGTACGGACAAGTCCTTATTGCCGGCTCCGCGACGCATCTCCGGTGCCGAGGCTGCGTTGCTGTTTCCGACGCTCACCGCCGATTGCGGTGGAGTGCTGTCCTTCGATGCCCAACTTGAAGATGATCACCGGCTCGTTGTCGCGGTTGCCCGCACGGCGGGTTCACTGGGCGCCAAGATTCTGCCGCGGGTGAGCGCGAAGTGGGTCGCCGGAGATGGCGCACAGGTCCGCGATGAACTCACTGGTAGCGAACTGCGCATTACCGCGGCGAGCGTTATCAATGCCACGGGGGTGTGGAGCGATCAGCTTGAGCCAGGGGTGCGATATACCAAGCGGCGAGGCAGCCATATCATGGTTCGCTCTGCACTACTGGGCGAGCCGCGCAGTGCGCTGCTCATTCCAGTGGACTCCTCGCTGAAGGATTTCGTGTTCGTTGTGGGCCATTCTGATGGCACGACCCATATCGGTGCCACGGATATACCGCTCAGCGATGACGATGCGGCTACCGAACCGACCGCTCAGGAGGTCAGCGATCTGCTGAGCGTCGCCAACAAGGCGCTCGGAATCACGATTACCACTGATGAGGTCATCGGTTCATACAGCGGTCTGCGACCGGTGGGTCACGACGCGGACGGTAACGAGATAGATATGTCGCGCAAGCATCTGGTGACTGTCGGGGACACCGGTGCGATAACAGTGGTTGGCGGAAAACTCACCACATATCGCAAAATGGCCGAGGACGCTGTCGATCGTGCGATCGAACTGAGCGGCATCTGGGCGGCGGACTGCTCGACGCGTGAGGTGCGGTTGATCGGTGCTGCACCACGCGCGCAACTGAATGCAATCGACGCACCCCGCCGACTCATCGACCGGTACGGCGTCGAAGCGACCGACGTATTAGCGCTGGGTACAGACGAGCCACGCCTGCTGGAACCAATCGCCGAAGGCAGTCCAGTTATCGGTGCCGAGTTCGCGTTTGCGGTTCAGCGTGAGCTCGCGATGAGTCCAGAAGATCTGGTTGATCGTCGAACCCGAATTGGCCGGGTCACTTCGCAGCGCGACGGCGCCCTTGATGCCGCGCAACAGTTTTGCGGCGATCCGCTAATCGGTGATCTGCGGTGAATCGCGCGGAACCCGCTTCACTTCTACGCCTCCGAACATAGCCAACCCGCGAATCTTTAGCCGCGGAGCCCCCGCTGGTGCAGCGTTGACTTTTCCCTGGTTCCGGCTAGAAAATCCGCCGAATAGCGGCAAACCACTCACCTGAACCTGCACGTCCTCAGGCACCGTGATTTCGATCCCACCAAAGAGGGCCACGCAAGTGATGGTGCAATTGGCGGCCTCAAGGGTGGCCTCGCGCAGATCAAGTTCGACGCCCCCGAATGCGGCGAATGCAGTGTGATTTTCGGGTAACGACCAGTGGCCAGAACGATCGGATCCAGAAAAAATACCGATTGATACACCCGGTCCATCGCCAGCACCTACCAGTCGGCGCGGCGATGCTGCTGGAGCGTTTCCGCTGGCGACCAGCGGTAGGTCACTCACCACCGGTACAAGCTCAGCTCGCGTCTTCGCGGCGTAAACAACGTCGAGTCGTTCTTGTAACTCATCGATGTTGAGCCGACCCTCGGCCATAGCGTTATTAAGGCGCGTCGCGACCGCCTCGCGGTCCGCGTCGGAGGCTCGCAGGTTGTCGGCGGGATTGGGTTCAACACTCATGGCACCAAGGGTAAGGCTAGTGCGTTGAGATGAATAGTCAGGTTAGTCTGATAACGAGATTGAGACTGGCGGAGATCCGCCGAGGAGGTCGTCATGGCGATATTGTTGGTTATTCTGGGCGTCTGGTTGCTGCTGTCGATCCTGGGATTTGTTGTCAAGGCGCTGTTCTGGCTTGGTGTGGTGGCAGCGATCGCATTCGTGGCGACGCTCGCGGTCGGTGCGGCGAAACGCAAGCAGATCGGTTCTTAGCCGAGCGCAGCTGACCGCTGGTCCAGCTCGTCTTCGATAGTCCACGACCGGGCGCTACAGAGTGCCGCTCCGAGCTGCAGAACGCTCAGCACACAGAGCCCGATCAGGGCTGCGCTCCAGTTGGTGGATGAGCCGTGGACAGCGCCGAAGAGAAATACGCCGGTCCCGGCGAAGATGTATCCGGTGCTCTGCATGAAGCCTGAGAGGGCCAGCACCCCCTCGGTGCTCCTGGCTCGCAATGTCACGATGAATAGCGCCATCGGGAACGATGCAGTGCCAAACCCCACGAGAATGCACCATAACCAGGTCATACTCAGTGGTGCGAGCAGCAACCCGGCATAACCGAGCAGGTAGCTCACGGTGAGCGCGATGATCAGAATCGCTGGTCGACCGAGTCGCTGGAGCAGGTACGGAATGAACATCGAGATAACGGTGGCCGCGAGGGAAAGAAGTCCGACGTATGCGGCGGCCGTTGTCTGGCTATAACCGTCGTCACCCAAGATAGTGGGAAACCAGCCGAATACTACATACGCCTGCAGTGATTGAGTGCCGAAGAAGGCCGCCAACACCCACGCTTTGGGGATCCGAGCGAGATGACGCAAATGTAGCGTGCCGAGCGCAGGTCCAGCGCTGGGACGTACGTCTCGAAAGCTGACTGCTATCCACGGTAGGAGTGCGATCGCGCTCACTGCCGCCCACGCACCGAGACCGATCTGCCAACCGCCGCCGAGCGCGCTCTCTAGCGGTAGCGCAATGACCGTGACGATCGCAGACATGCCGGAAAGAAGCACCGTATAGACAGCTGTCATCGCCGCCACACGTCCTGGGAAATATAGGCGGACGAGACTTGGCATGATCACATTAGCGACCGCGATACTCGCTAGCGCCAGCGCAGATCCGACAAAGAGCATGAGGTCGCCGGGGATGAGGGCGCGCAGCAGCTGACCGAGCGTCATTATCGCCAGCGCGGCAACCACCGTCCGGCTCGGACCAAGTTTGCGGGCCAACGTCGGACCAGCAGCGCCGAGTAGTCCAAAACAAAACGTAGGAAGTGCCGTAAGCAGACCTGCTTGGGCGCCGGTGAGCGAAAGCGACTCGCGTAACTGCGGTAGCAAGGGGCCGATGACCCCCACGGCGACTCGCAAATTTACAGCGAGGAGCACGACGCCAACGACGAGCAGCCAGACCGCGGGCGGTCTGGCTGTCGAAACGCGCGAGTTTGACGGGGCATTCATCTCGGCCAGATCGTATGCCTCTCGGTCGGATGCGCGTCGCGTGGGAGAATAACTGTTATGTCTACGCACGGTGAATCAGCGACAGGTCCATCCGAAACTCAGCCAGTACCGCGACCGGCGCATGTAGTGAAGCGCCGAGTTGCCACAACCGGTTCATATTCGATCACCGTACGACTGAACACCGGCACCGACCCAGCTGTCATCGGCCAACTGGCGACCACGGTCTCGGAGGCTGGCGGCATTGTGACCGCGCTCGATATCGCGGAGTCCAGGCATGACCGGCTGGTGGTCGATCTGACATGTTCAGCGACCGACGGCGAGCACGCAGAGGAGATCGTCGAGGCGATCAAGGGCGTGACCGGTGTGACCGTGCATAAGGTTTCTGATCGCACCTTCTTGCTGCATATCGGCGGCAAGATCGAGGTGAAGTCGAAGGTCCCGCTGCGTACTCGCGATGACTTGTCGATGGCGTACACGCCCGGTGTGGGGCGTGTTTCGCTCGCCCTCGTCGAGCACCCCGAGGACGTATGGCGCCTGACGATGAAGGGCAACACCGTCGCGGTCGTGACCGATGGCTCAGCGGTGCTGGGCCTGGGCAATCTCGGTCCAGGCGCGGCACTGCCGGTGATGGAAGGCAAGGCAGCCCTGTTCAAGCGGTTTGCCAATATTGATGCTTGGCCGATCTGCCTTGCCACCCAGGACGTGGATGAGATCGTGCGTACGGTCGAGCTCATTGCTCCGGGATTCGGCGGGATCAATCTTGAAGATATTGCCGCGCCGCGTTGTTTTGAGATCGAGGCCCGGCTGCGCGAGCGGTTAGATATCCCGGTCTTTCACGACGATCAGCACGGTACGGCGATTGTGGTCCTTGCCGCCTTGACCAACGCATTGCGTTGTGTCAAAAAGGAGCTCACCGATATTCACATCGCGGTTGCTGGTGGTGGTGCGGCCGGTACCGCAATCGTGACACTGTTACTTGAG
>JBDTCL010000063.1:0-7613 GCA_039923595.1 Antricoccus sp.
GAATGACTGAGGTTTCGCCGGTGGGCACGTTGCTCAAGCACGAGGAGCATGCCGATCCGAAGGCCGCGCGTTCGGTCGGGCGAGCGGCACCGCATGCGTTGGTAAAGATTGTTGACTACGAAGACAACGAGGTGCCCCGCGGCACGGTCGGCGAGATTTGTATCGCCGGCGATCACGTGATGATGGGTTATCTCGGCAAACCCGACGAAACCGCCGAAGCGTTGCGCGGTGGCTGGATGCACACCGGGGACGGTGGCTCGATGGACGAGCGGGGCTATGTCTTCCTCGCCGACCGGCTCAAGGACATGATCATTACCGGCGGTGAAAACGTGTATTCGATCGAAGTGGAAAACGTGATCGCGAAGCATCCCGCCGTGGCCTCGTGTGCGGTTATCGGTGTGCCGGACGACAAGTGGGGTGAGAGCGTTCATGCCGTGGTAGTCCTTGCGCCAGGCGCGAGTCTGACGATCGATCAATTACGGGCGCACTGTCGTGAAGAATTGGCTGGCTACAAGTGTCCCTCGACTCTCGCGCTGGTCGATGCATTGCCGCTATCTGGTGCTGGCAAGATCCTCAAGCGCGCGTTGCGTAAGCAGTACAGCTGAGTAACCACCCAGGGTGTGGCAACATCCTTGAGGTTTCTCGATAGTCGACTCGATCGTTACGTAGCTGCATCAGAAGACCTCGATCGGGCGCATTGCCATGTCTGTACCTCACGTAGACTTAACAATTGCGGGCCGGGCGTCCGGAGCCCGGTCCTATACGCGAAGCGATCTTAGGGAGAGTTGCATGGGTCAGATTTTAGTCAGTGAGTTCATCACATTAGACGGTTCGATTAGCGTGCCGACGTTCACCTTTGACTACGGCTTCACCGATGACTCCGCCGCGGCCATGGCGCAGCTGACCGATCAACGTTCCGAGGCCATCATGTTTGGCCGAATGACCTGGGTGGAGTCTGGACCCGCGTGGACCAGTCGGGATATGGCTGACGATCCCGGCGCTCCGTTCTTCAACAACAGCCCGAAGTACGTCGTCTCGGCGACCTTAGACGATGTCAGCAGCTGGCAGAACTCGACGCTCATCGGTGGCTACGATCCGGAGGAGATTGCCAAGGTCAAGGACAGCGTCTCTGGCGGTATTTATATCTACGGCAGCGGCACCTTGGTACGTGCGCTGATCGCTGACGGGCTGGTCGACGAACTACATCTGTGGATGTATCCGGTCGCAATCGGCGAAGGCCCGAAGTTATTCCCCGACGGCGCTCCGCGAACTGCGTTGTCTCTTGGCGGCGCAGAGTCGTTTGACAATGGCGTTGTGCACCTGACGTATACCCCTGCCACGAGCTGAGTGAGGATTTACTGAGACGACATGCAGTGGTATGCGCAGCAGTAATCGCCACGCGTTTTCATTGCAAAAGCCACCCCAGATGGGATTGGCTGCCGCTAGTCGATGAGTGCGCCGTCGCGAAGTTCGCTCCAGCGCTCGATCTCTTCAGCTGGTCCGGTGATCCGCTCCAGCGGTTGCAAGGTGGCCAGATGCGAGCGCGCATATAGCCGAGCGATCAGTGCCTTGCGATCGGCAGCCGCTGTTCCCTTCGCGGCGCCGGCTTCCTCTAGGAGAAGCGCCCCGGCATAGACATCAACCATGTGTTGGGTGAGTGGAAATAGCCGAGCTTCGGCTGTTACCGGGTCGAGCTTACGACTGCCAGCGACCGCCTCCTCAAGATCAGTTAGTCCGGCAGCGACCAAACCGGTGGTGTCGTCGTCGGCCCCGCTATTGCTGATCGCGTCACGGACTCGCTCATAAAGGGCCACATGCGCGTCCTCCTTGTCCATAGCGCGACGTACGTCGAGGCACAGGATGTTGTCTGGACCTTCCCAAACGGTGTTGACCTGGGCGTCGCGCAAGATCCGCGCGACTGGCCACTGCTCGATGTATCCGTTACCGCCGTGCACCTCGATGGCGTCACTGGCGGCGGTAATTCCCAGACGCGCAGCACGCAACTTGATCAGTGGGGCACCGATTCGCAACTGGGGTCCGAGGAATCCGTCGAAGACGAGAGCTTGCGCGGCTTCGACTTCAACGATCAGCTCAGCGAGTTTGCGCTGCATGAGCGGTTGAGTATCTAGAGCGCCACCGAATGCTTCACGCGATCGGCTATATAGAAGCGATTCCACTAGGGATCGGCGTGCGCAGCCCAGCCCCATCATCGCCACGCCGAGTCGTGAGCTGTTGGTCAGACTCATCATGCGGGCTAGACCGCGGCTGCGCTGGCCACCGTCTTCACCAGGTGTTTCGTCGTACGGTGCGAGCATGAACGCCTCGGCGTCGACGAGCTCGACCTCAGCTGAGGCGACCGATTTGGTACCAAGTTTGTCCTTGAGGCGGCGGATGCGGATCCCGTTTGGGGTGCCGTCCGCCCGCTCACGAAGCACCAGGAATGGGGCGATCCCACTTGTGCCGTCCGGTGCACCCTCGGGTTTGGCTAACACGACGTAAGCGGCCCCAATGACGTTGGAGACGAACCATTTCAGCCCGTTCAGCAACCAGGCGTCTCCGTCGCGCCGGGCCGTCGTTTCTAAGCGCGCGAGATCCGACCCGCCGGTGCGTTCGGTCAGCAGTTGCGCGGTTTCACCGTTAGAACTGCCTTCTTGCAGCACTTCTTTGAGTCGCACTTGTGCCGCGCCTGGTGCGAACTGAGCTGCCAGCGACAGCACCATGTCACCGCCGGTACCCATCGCGCACGCCATGCCGATATCTGCCTGATCAAGCAGATATGAATGTGCCGTGCGAATCACTGCCGGATTGACCCGCGCGGACTCAGCAGCCGCCGTGAACTCGGGTGAGCTGAAACTGTTTTCGACCAACAGCCGTCGCGCCTCAATGAACGATGCGGGCATGACGACTTCGCTGATGTCGTGCCCCCACCGGTCATACCGCTGCAAATAGGCTGGCTGCTTATCTGTCTGCACGGCGAGTTCCGAAATCGGGCCCGCCATCAGAGCGCCCGCACGTTGCAGATGCGGCGTCGCCCACTGCAATGCTTGGGCACCGAGTCGGCTCTGCATCTGGAACTGCAAAGTGGGATCACTGTCGTACCAGTTGAGGCCGACCGCACCGGTGTATCGCTCGGTGGCGTACCGCCGTGTCTTTTCGGCGCTGCCGTGTGGCAACCGATCGACTTCCTCCGTGGCGTAACTAGTCATCTTTGGACAGTACCCCCGACTTGCGGGCCCCGAAAAGGTGCCGAATATTTGCTGCCGTACGAAAGCTGCCTAGATCGAACCTATGACTGTTTGGGGGGCCACGGAACGAACATCGAGACACGCTTTTGGTAGTCGCGGTAGCCGGGCCGTTCTTGCATGCGGGCTTCGGTTCGCTTGGCTCCGGTGGCAAAGATCAGCAGATAGCTCATCGCGGCTGGTGCGGGAAACGTCCAGGCTCCTGGCGCTGATGCGGCTGCGGCGAGCCAGGCACCGTCCCAGACGACGGAGTCTCCGAAATAGTTCGGATGACGTGACCAACCCCATAGTCCGGTATCGAGCACTTTGGGCTTGTCTGGGTCTTTGTTCTCGCGGTACTCGTCTTTTTGTCGATCGGCAAGAGCCTCGATGATCGCTCCGCTGACCATGACGCCCATCCCAACCGGGAACAACCAACGCCGTTTCGATTTTGGCAGTTGGCTCGCGGCCGCGAGCTGGATGGGAGCCGACACCAACAGTTGGGATAGTCCCTGCGTAAGGAAGACCTTCGCGATTACCTTTGCCGTTGACGCGCCTTCGAGAAACTCGGTATAGCGAGGATCTTCCTCGTCGCTACCACGGAAGCGCGCGTTCATCTGCCGCTCGAGACGGGTCGCCCACACGGTAGTTGCCGCCGCGAGTGTCCAACGGCGACGTTTATCACCGCTGCCAAGGGCCGCGCTGGTCACTGCAATTGCTGCTAAACCAGGGCCCCATACGCCATCGGCGTAATCACGACGACCACTGCGCAGAGCGACGACTGCGGTCGCTGCCTGGATGGCGGTCGCGACCACGGTGGACGCTCCGACGACACGACGCAAATTCTTGGTGTCCACATTCACTGGCTCGTCTCCTCTGCTTAAAGTTTTGCCACGATTGCAGACCACTGTGCCTCATGACGCTGGGGCGCTGGTCGCCGGACGGTGTTGGGGCGCGGGTGCTTTGATCGGAGCAGTCCGACCTGAGCATAGTGAGAACGGTTTCGACGAGGTAGTGCGTGGTTGCGAGCCCCCAATCGTCTCAGAAGTGCGCACCGGCTGGCCGACCGCGCAGCCCTCTCGCCGAGGGTCCCCTAATGCCGTACGGCCCCGGACTCGCTTTGGCAATGCTCCGACCGCGCGTTGTCGTGAATCCGGCTGATCGCCGATCGTCGCGACCAGTCATGATGGCACGAAACGAAGGAGCAATTTGATGACCATTATTAGAGCCGCAATTACTCAGGTTGCTTGGACTGGCGACAAGGAATCGATGATCGCCTTGCACGAGAGCTATGCAAGGCAGGCTGCCGATCGCGGCGCGCAAATCATCTGCTTCCAAGAGCTTTTCTATGGCCCATATTTCGGGACCGTTCAGGACCAGAAGTACTACGAGTACGTCGAGACGGTACCGGGCCCAACCGTTGAGCGGTTTCAGGCCTTGGCAAAGGAACTGAACCTGGTCACAATTCTGCCCGTCTACGAGGTCGAGAACGAGGGTGAGTATTACAACACGGCTGCGGTCCTTGACGCCGACGGCACGTACCTCGGCAAGTACCGCAAGCGCCACATCCCGAACCTGCCGCACTTCTGGGAGAAGTTCTACTTCCGCCCCGGCAACCTGGGCTATCCAGTTTTTCATACTGCTGTTGGACGGGTGGGTGTCTATATCTGCTACGACCGGCACTTTCCCGAAGGCTGGCGCGAGCTCGGTCTGAACAACGCCCAACTCGTATTCAACCCGTCGGCCACCAAGCCCGGCCTGTCGAATCGGTTGTGGGAAATCGAGCAGCCAGCCGCCGCTGCGGCAAACCAGTATTTCGTCGCAGCGAATAACAGGGTCGGCATCGAGACCGAGGAGTTCGGTGACGTGGCTGAGCGGTTCTACGGTTCCAGCTACTTCGTCGATCCGCGCGGCAATTACGTCGGCGAGGTCGCAGCTACTGATCAGGATGAGTTGGTGATTCGGGACCTTGATCTGGATGAGATCACCAAGACTCGCAACGACTGGCAATTCTATCGGGATCGGCGCCCTGAGTCCTACCTCCGTACAAACAATCCATGACAGCAACCGTTATCGCGGGCGCGATGCCGAACGCGGCCGCAGCAGTCGCGGTCGGTGGAGCGGGCAGCGAATCGGGCCGCGGTGGTGCAGCAGCGTATCGCGCTGATTGCTCGCACGCGAGAGTCGAGATGGTCACCGAATCGGGCGCTCCGCGTCGACGCTGTCGATCCTGTGGGGTGTGACGCGATCGGCTGCTCAGTGCAAACTTGATCACGTCGACGCGCTGCTACCCGGCACCGCTTGGAGAGGTGTTGGCTGCATTCGATGCGGCCGTAACTATGCTGCTGACAGGACTGGAGCGAGGCCTCGCAATTTGCAACCAATCTTTTGGCGACGGTGATCGGCCCTAGCGGGATCCTCGAACTGGGTCAGAGAGCCGTCATGGGTTGCGGCTTCGCCGACGACCTGCCCAGACGAGTCCGAGACCCGATATGAGAAGCAGTCCCGCATAAGGGAGTGCAGCGAGCACATCGGCGCCAGTGGCAGCGAGCGCAGGATCGCTCGTACTGGCCCCCGTCGCATCAGCGAAAGTAATGACCGCGTTGCCGTCGCTATCTATGGATACTACGAAATCGATCGGTTGGTACGATGCGACATTCCCGTCGACCTC
Organism: Antricoccus sp.; assembly: GCA_039923595.1. Classification (GTDB taxonomy): domain Bacteria; phylum Actinomycetota; class Actinomycetes; order Mycobacteriales; family Antricoccaceae; genus Antricoccus. Next base: position 5,893 of record JBDTCL010000063.1, read on the forward strand.
GCAGGTCGCGTCGTAATGATGATTTCCGACCTCGGCTGGATATCCCGACGTCCACCTTCCCGTGGTACTTGCGTCAGATACGGCCGGCAACGCAAAAGTATGGGGTAGTTTCGCCGTGACCAGCGCAAATCCGGCGATGCCATTGACCGCGCAGCCTTCGCCACTAATTTCGACGTACTGTTTGCCCTGAGATTTAGCAATGCGTGCGGAGAGGGTCCGTTTGCCCACCAACAGACTGTCGGTGGCTGCTTGGGCATGGTAGGAGGTTGCAGGCACAATCAATGCCGGGTATGCGATAGAAGTACTGTATAAATCGCACGTCGCAGCGGCCGCGACGTCGCCCGCAGTCCTATCCAGATTGACATAGAAGAACCATTTACCGTCGCTACCGATCGACGCCACGATCGGCTGGGTAACCAGCGCTCCACTTTTGTAGGTCAGCGACACGATCACCTCGCCCGCCGTCCCACCCGTGCCAATACATCCTGAGCCGCTGATGAGCCACTTGTCGGGAGTTGGACTGCCGGGCAACGCGCCGTCTGGACTTGCTTTTGGCTGCGGCAATGTCGATGGTGGATCAGCGGCCGCGACGGGAATCGCCGACATGCTCAGCAGAGCCACCGCGCCAATAATTTGATTAATACGAGCACGAGCAGTCATCACGATCTCCAAGACGGCGAGTGTTACCAGTCTATTTGTTCACGGACTTTACGCGTTCTCAATGAGCATGATTTAAGTGTTATTGCTGAGATGGGTTATTCGCCGAATCGTTACTTGCCGCGAGAACCCCTTCAGATGCGCCTTTCCGATCTAGGCACAAGCCAGAAAATCCGGCTGCATCGACAGCACCTTCTCAACGTTATAGAGCGAGTTCTGCTCCCACCACCGGCAACAATTCCCGCAAGCGTTGCTTCGCCGCCGGGGTGAACCCGTTATCGTCGAGCAGCCGTGGGTAAAGCGCCAGTGCCTGTGCGGCGAGTTCGTCGCATCTGTCGTAAACAGGTCTTGACTTGATATACAGGTAATCTGGGACGTCGCCTAACGGGATCCCCAGGCTCGTGAAGCCACGGATGCGTCCCGTCATTCCCGCCGATTCACCAGATCGCCAGTCCGCAACGAGAGCCTCCCAACACAGGTGCACAGAACTCGCCATCATGTCTGCCGATCTCGCCCAAGGCGTGTCCTCGGCTTGTCTTGCGAGTTCATCTGCAGCGTCGACAACAGCGCGTGCGCGTCGTGCGAGTTCTCGGAACGTGTCGAGGCTGACGCCGAGTTCTGCGCTGTTTTCGTTCATTCGCACTTCCTTGATGAACTCGGAGAACCGTAAGGTTGTCGTCGGAGCCGCTTCGTCGCACTTAGTTAGATGTACATGAAACGTCGCTCTGCGACCGGATCGGCAGCGCTGTCTGCTTTTAAGACCTCACGGTCCGCGTTCTCGAAAAACTTGCGCTTTCATAGCCAGAACGCAGCTCGCGCCTAGCTCAGAGAGCGGGAGTGGCGTCCTCGTTCCAACCGGCGCCTGATACGTCGATCGGATCTCTGGTAAGAGCCCTGCCGACCGCCGAGTTGAAGAGTTCGGCTACGAAATCTGCGTTGCGCGGGCTTTCATCCGGCCGCGACGTAGGTTGCCAGCCGATGAGCAGCGTATCCGTGGACCCGTCAGCGCACAGCGATCGGGTGTGATCGCATCACCGCGCAGACAACCAAGCTCAGATCGCTAT
>JBDTCL010000064.1:0-4112 GCA_039923595.1 Antricoccus sp.
GTTCAGACTCGGGGTGCGGGCGGCGCAACTCTGCGCGCCCAGCAGATTTATACTACAGCTAACAGAGTGAGTCGGCTACACACGGCGCATCGGACGAATCAGTGTCTGGGGGTTTCCCGCGTGACGAGCGTCTGTCAATGAGCGCCGAGTCCGACTCGGTCCAACTCTCGACCATGTCAACGCCGCCGCACCGGACCACTCACATCACGCCGACCGTGGATTAACAAACCTGGGATCGCAGCCAGGCGGCGCATCGATCCAGAATTGGTGGCTATCCTTTGACGACTTGGTGACGGAGGCGGCTGCGGCCGATGTGACCGGTTGGGGATTTGACTCGCTCAATGATCGTGCGACAGAGCAGCAGCCCGCGCGGCGTACAGGTCACGCTCCTCGCCGACCGCTCCCCTGTCGGTTGCGAATGGGTCGTCCGAGCTGGTGACTGCTCGCCATCCGGTGCGGCCGGATTGGGGACAGATACGCCGTGTCCTGGAGCCAGGTGGCAGCTACTTCGCGCAGCGCATCGGGCCCGCTTCGGCGTTCGAGTTGATCGAACACTTCCTTGGTCCGCTCCCTCGCGAGCGCAGCGCTCGTGATCCCCACGTGAGGCGGCCGTGGCCCGGGCGGCCGGTCTGGTGGTGACCGACCTGCGGACCGCTCGTTGCCGGATGGAGTTTTTTGATGTCGGCGCCGTGGTGTGGATATTACGCAAGTACGTCTGGTGGGTGCCAGATTCTTCGGTGGCCAACTACCGCCCGCTCGTCTAACTCGACGCGAAAATGCGCCGCGGCGAACCGATCGTCGCGTATTCCACTCGACACCTGATCGAAGCCCAACGACCCGCATCTTGATAGCTGAACCGCATGCGGGAACGCGCGGTCAGCACGCGTACCTCCGAACGGGCCTCCCGAAACACTGGCACGCGAAGCCCATCGGTGATGAGGCGCACCGAACCGTGCGGGCTGTGGCGACACAGCTCGCGTCCTAGGTCGAGAGTAAGTGAGCAGGTGGAGGATGGCCGCAGCGATTGCGTGCTGGCGATTGCCAGTCCAACTGGATCGCTTGGCTCATCTCCCCAATGCGCGGTCCCCTAGACTGATCCCCATGACCATGAGTGGGTCCGACGACCAGACCAGGGTGGGCAATCCTGAACGCGAACGTGCCATCGGGCTGCTCAATAGCGCGCTCACCGAAGGTTATCTGGACATCCACGAATTCGACGAACGCGCCGCCGTGGTCTATTCAGCCCGCACTCGCGGCGACCTGAGAGATGTGCTTGCGCACCTTCCAGGAGACGACCGGCCATTTTCAGATCGCCTGTTCCCGGCAGAATCCGCTGCCCGGGTCGACGCCCCACCTATCGAACTTAATCTCAGTTGGACATCGGTCAGCCGCAAAGGATCATGGCAAGTCCCCAGCCGAATCCTCGTCTCGGGATCAATGGGAACAGCCGAACTAGATTTCTCTCATGCGCAGTTCTCGTACGGGGAAGTCGCTGTCGAACTGCAAGTTTCCTCAAGCACCGTCAAGGTGCTGCTGGCCGAGCACCAATCGATTGCGACTGACGATCTCGTATGCAGCTCCTGGTCAGCGATCAAGGACCGGACCGGAGCTCCAACGGTGACGACGGGTCCGACGGTGCGCCTTCATGGAGCACTCACGCGCTGGAGCAAAGCGGTCATCCGTCGAGTCTGACGATCGATGGCGTACCCGTCGGTTGGTCAAACTGCTCGGTGATCAGCCCTGGGCCGTCATGCTCACCGATCCGCGAAACGATACCCGGCCGACGATCGGAAAGTGACAACCGAAGCTGGCGGGTTCGGCGCGCGGGGTAGCCGTAGTCACGATGCTCAGTGAGCGGTCGAAGGCAAAAGCAGCAGGCAGATGAGGCTACCGATCCCGGTGAGCGTGCGAATGACGTTCCACAGCACCCAGGCACTCTCGAAGTCGGGACGAGAAGCTCCCGCCGCGAGTTTGTTGTTGAGTGGAACGTTGATCGCTACCGTAATCAGCAGGGTGATCACTCCCAAGGCGGCAGCGGTGTAGGCCATCGGCGAGTGCACCAGCCCGGCTGCCATTACCGCCAGGAGCGGAGCGGCGAAAAACACGACGACAAAAACCGGGTTCACGATCGAGACGTTAATTCGCTTCATCGTGTCCACAAACGCGTCGTCGGCAAGCCCGCGCAAGGCGGGCATGACGGCGACGACGAACGCGAAGTACAGCCCGGCAAGTAGACCCGAGCTGATCCGGGCTCCAAGCACCACGTGCTCAGCCATTCCAGATGCCAGTCTCGGCGGTGCGGCGCGCATAGTCGCTGAAGTCGTGGGGATCGCGACCTAACGCCCGGCGCACTCCGTCGCTCAGGTAAGAGTTGTGTCCGTGCAGGATTTCGCTGAAAAGCTCGGCCAGACTGGCGGCCTCCTCTTGCGGCATCCCTGACTCACGCAGACCGGCCGCGAACTCGGATCCAGTGATCTCGGCGAAACTGATATCGCGATTGGTTGCTTCGGCGATTTCGCGGACAGCCTGGGCAAAGGTCAGCAGCCGTGGACCGGTCAGCTCGTACAGTTGCCCGACGTGACAGTCGGCGCTCAGGGCCGCGACGACGACCTCGGCAATGTCGTCAGCATCGACAATGGGCTCAAGGGTGTCCCCTGGCAGCTCGAAGTGGCCGGCCCGGACCGCATCAACCCAGGTGCTTTCGCTGAAGTTCTGGGCAAAGAACGCGCACCGTACGACGGTCCACTCGGCACCGGAGTCAATGACCAGTTCCTCCGCGTGCTGGGCGCCTTGATCGCCCCGACCCGAGAGCAACACCAGCCTGCTCGTACCGGCGGCTACGGCGGTCTTCGCGAATCGGCCAATGAGTTCGGGGGCGCCGGGAAACGCGAGATCGGGCGCGTATGCGAGATAGGCGGACGAGCAACCGTCGAGCGCAGAGCCCCAAGTGCTCTGGTCATTCCAGTCGAAGCGATGGTGCCCGGTTCGCGAGCCGATCCTGATTGGCCGGTTGCGGCCGGTGAGTAGTTCTGCAATTCGGTGGCCGGTCTTGCCAGTGCCGCCGGTGATTAATGTCGTGGCCACAAAACTAGTCTGCGGATCAGAATCGAGACGATCCAAAGTTGAAACGCTTGGAAACATATGAAATCGTCTCAGGCATGGATGCACTCGCCGGACTTCTCGACGGGCCGCGAGCCCGCGACGCCTTTGTCCTCAAAGCTGTCTTCACACCGCCGTGGTCGATCCGGATCGAGGACGAGGCGCCGCTGAGCGTCGTGGTGGTGCTGCGCGGGACGGCGATCTTCAGCCGATCAACAGAGCAGGTGGCCCTTGCTGTCGGTGACATCGTGTTAGTCCGCGGACCGGACCCGTACATCCTGTCTGACTGCATCGATACGCCAAGCGACATCCGGATCTTGCCGGGTCAGGTCTGCATCGATCCGCGTGGTCACCTTCTCGACCAGTCGATGTCGCTAGGCGTTCGTACCTGGGGCAATAGCATTTGCGGCGAGACCACGATGCTGATCGGCACCTATCAACAAGCCACCGAGGTCGGCGCGCGGGTGCTGTCACAGCTGCCTGCAGACGTGGTGCTTAGGGGCCTGGACTCACCGCTGATTGCGCTGCTCGCCTCGGAGATATCTCACGATTCGCCGGGGCAAGCAGCTGTACTGGACCGTCTGCTCGACCTCGTACTTGTGACAGGTTTGCGGGAAGTCTTCTGCTCAACAACTGCCGACGCGCCGAACTGGTATCGCGCGCAACAGGACCCGGTCGTCGGCCGCGCGATTGGACTCATGCATCAGCATCCGGCTCAGCCATGGAGTGTGGGCATATTGGCCGAGGCCTGCGGGGTATCGCGAGCGACGTTCGCGCGCCGTTTCACCGAACTCGTCGGCGAGCCCCCGCTCACCTTTCTCACCGGCTGGCGTCTAGCCGTCGCTGCCGACCTCCTGGCCGATTCCGACTCGACTATTGGATCGGTGGCCACTCGCGTTGGCTACAACGACGCCTTTGCTCTCAGCACGGCGTTCAAACGTATATACGGAATCGCGCCCTCGCAGTACCGCCGCCAAGCAATCGACAGGTGGTCAGTGTCTAGCTGAGTTCGT
>JBDTCL010000065.1:0-13908 GCA_039923595.1 Antricoccus sp.
CGAGGCTGTGGCGCATTTGGAACTTCTGACGGAGCGGCGCGTTATCAATCCAGGTACCTCGGACGTGCGGCATTGGCGGCTCGTCGAGGCCTGACTATTGTTGATTCGCGTGACTCACTGCACGCCGGAAGGATCCTGATGGGCTACATCATCAATTTGATTGCCGTTGTTGTCGGCATCTTGGGTGTGCTGATCGTCGTCGCCGATGGCGCTTATCTCAAGCTCTTAGACTCGGTTGCCAAAAAGCGGCCAGGTGGTGAAGTCACCCGCAAGTTCGTCTCGAAACAGTGGCCGGTCGTCGGCGTCGCTGGCGCGGGTTCGGTGGTCGCTCTGTTGATGACTAATGGCGGCACGGTGATGGACATTTTGGCGCTCCTGCTAGCGGTTGTTGCCGCTGGCGCAGCCGGATCGCAGTTGGGCAAGACTCATAATCGGTACGGCAAACCCAATAGCTAGCCTTGACCTCCGTACGATAGAACCATGAGCGACGTCGCTAAATCTCCAGAAGTCTGGCACCCTTCGGCACGGTATGTGGCGCAGAGCAATATTGCCGCCTTCGCGGCCTGGGTTCGCGAACGTAACGGCCTGGATGTGAGCGATTACAACGACATGTGGGCGTGGTCCACGGAGGACCTGCCGGGCTTCTGGTCGGCGATCTGGGATTACTACCGAGTTGGTGAAAGCGCCAGCTACGACGAGGTCCTGAGCAGTGAGCAAATGCCCGGAGCGCACTGGTTTAGTGGCGCGCACGTCAACCTCGCTGAGTACATCCTTCGCCAGGGCAACGCGCAAGATATCGCCATTGTGACCGTCGGTGAAGCCGGCGATCGTAGTGAAGTGACTTGGGCTCAACTGCGACGTGATGTCGGCGCGCTCGCAGCAACGCTGCGCACGCTCGGTGTCGAGCAAAACTGCGTCGTCGTTGGATATTTGCCCAATATCAGTGAAACGATCATCGCGTGCCTGGCGACGATCTCGCTTGGTGCGATCTGGTCCGGGGTCGGCCAGGATTATGCGGGTCAGGCTGCAATCGATCGCTTTGCGCAGCTTGAACCGGTTATCCTCATCACCGCAGACGGGCATGAGTTCGGGGGAAAGCAGCGCGACCAGCGGGCCGCCGTTGAGCAACTACGCGCGGGCTTGCCGACCGTGACCGACGTTATCGCTGTGTCGCGACTCGGTCTGGAGCGGATCCCGCAGACGATTGACTATTCCGATGCGATCGCAGACGAAGCGCAGTTCGCGCCGGTGATGGTGCCATTTGAGCATCCGGTCTGGGTGCTGTTTTCATCAGGTACCACGGGTCTGCCAAAAGGGATGATGCACGGTCACGGCGGCGTCATCCTGGAGCAAAGCAAGCTGTTGGGTCTCAACTGGGATCTGAAACGATCAGACCGGTTCATGTGGTACACCTCGCCAAGTTGGGTGATGTGGAACTGCCTGCTGGGCGGCCTGACGGCGGGTGGCTCGGTAGTGTGTTACGACGGCTCGCCAATGGCGCCCGGCCCCGATGCGCTTTGGCAGATCGTTGCTGAAACGGGTGTGACCATCTTCGGTACGTCCCCTGGCTTTCTCGGCGCCTCGCAAGATGCCGCCATCAAGCCGGCAGCAGACTTTGACCTTTCGGCGCTTCGGACGATTGGCTCAACCGGGTCGCCACTGCCGCCGCGGTCATTTCGCTATGTCGCCGATGAGGTTGGTGATATCCCGTTGTTTTCGATGAGCGGTGGCACCGACGTCGCCGGATCGTTCGCGAACGGTTCACCGAATGTGCCGGTGTGGTCAGGTGAGTTGTCAGTACGTGGTCTGGGCATCGCACTGCAATCGTGGGACGACGATGGCAACGCGCAGTTGAACGAAGTCGGCGAAATGGTTATTACCAAGCCGATGCCCAGCATGCCAGTTAAGTTCTGGAATGATCCTGACGGCGCGAAACTGCGCGCTGCATACTTCGAACATTTCCCTGGAGTGTGGCGGCACGGGGATTGGATGACGATTACCGACCGGGGCAGCGTGATCGTCCATGGACGGTCCGATTCGACCCTGAATCGTAATGGAGTCCGGATGGGCTCAAGTGATATCTACGCGGCAATCGAGGCGATGGATGAGGTGAGCGAAGCTCTGGTCATCGGCGCGGAGGAAGCCGACGGCGGTTACTGGATGCCGCTATTTGTGGTCCTTCATGAGGGCGTGATCCTCGATGATGAGCTGCGTTCGCGAATGAAACAGCGCATCCGCGAGCAGGCTTCGCCGCGGCACATCCCCGATGAGATCCATGCGGTTGCACATATTCCGCATACCCGTACCGGCAAAAAACTCGAGGTGCCGATCAAGCGGCTCATCCAAGGGGCGGCCTACGAAGATGTCGTCAACCCAGAAGTGGTGGATCTGCCTGAGGCGATGGATCACTTTCGGCATATCGCTTCGGATCGATTGGCCCTGGTCGCCATCCGGATCTAACTGGCCAGCTGATCATCCGGCCGGTCAACTGCTTGCTCTGGCGATTTGGCCCGACGGTGCCGACCACCGAGCAAAAGCAAGGCCCCAATGAGCAGCAGCGCAGCCGCGATAATGGCCACCGGCAGCAGATCGAAGCCCGCTTCAGGCAGGTTAGACGGTTCTAGGTGGTTACTCGCTTTAGCCGCTTCAGCGGGCGCGATGAAAAATACGCAGGCAGCAATCAACGAGGACAAAATGATGATCGGTAGGCGCCGGATTACCGACATGAGGCACCCCCGATGTTGAAACATTCTCTAAAGCTATGTAAAGCCAGAGTTTAATACTAGCGGTAATTGATTGTTCTAATTATTTGCCTCGCCAGCTGAGGGGACTGGGTCTAAATGATCGACAACAGCGCCACCTGTGACCGAACGAAGCAGATCGATGTCGACGTCGATTAACGATCGGATTCGCGACCGGTGTTCAGCAGGCGGTACCGGCTGTACTCCAGGTGCCACGATCACGCGCAGGCCGGCGGCTGCGGCGGCGATGGCGCCAGTTTCGGTGTCCTCGATCGCAACGCACTCGCTCGGGTCCACCGCAAGTGTTGCTGCGGCTTTGAGATAGGACGCGGGATCGGGCTTGCCGACTGATACGTCATCCCACGCCACGATCACCCGAAACGGTCTATCTGGAACTTTTTCGCTGACTGTCGATGCAAGAGCGCGAAAGGAGTTGGTGACCAACGCGACGGGAATCCCTTCGCGCGACAGGAGGCGCAGCACATCAAGGGCGCCGGGCATCCATTGCGCGTCTCCGCGGCGAACGCTTGCTTCAACTCGGTTGCTTAGATCAAGGACGATCTGGTCAATTTGCCCGGCGACGCCGCGTTCCTTCAGACGTGCCGCGCATTTCTGTATCGCTTGGCCGGTGCTCGCGAGCGCGTCGGCTGTGCTCCAGTCGGCCTCGTGCTCGTGCGCAATCTCGGCTTCCGCCCGGTGCCACAGGGGTTCGGTGTCGATCAGCGTTCCGTCCATATCCCACAGGACTGCGGCCGGATTGCGATCAATTCGCCCGTTTTCGTTCGTTACGCTGCTCAGATCATCAGTGGTGTTCAGGCGTTCTCTCATGATGCCGTTCGTTTGCGTGCGGCGGATTTCTTTGCGGTCTTTTTGGCGGGCTTCACCGAATCCGACGATTCTGATTTGGCCGCCTTGCGGTTCTTCTCCACGCTGCGTCGCAATGCCTCCATTAGATCGATAACTTCGCCAGCTTCATCACCGGCGTCGTCCCGACCAAAAGTCTCCTCGACGTCGATTCCGTCGCCTTGTTGAAGTTTAGCCTCGATGAGCTTGCGCAGCTGTGCTTGATAGTCGTCGGTAAAGTTCTCCGGCCGGAAATCTTCCGAGTACGACTCGACCAACGCGCCGGACATCTTCAGTTCCTTGGCCGTGATGGTGATGTCGTCCTTGAGGGCTGGAAAGTCCGCTTCGCGTACCTCGTCATTCCACAGCATGGTCTGCAGCATCAGCACGTCACCCCGTACTCGAAGCGCGCCGAGTCGAGTCTTCTGCCGCAGGGAGAACTGCACGATTGCGGTTCGGTCGGTCGCTTCGAGAGTCTGGCGCAGCAGGACATAGGCTTTGGGCGATTTTGAGTCCGGCTCAAGGAAATAGGAGTTGTCGAGCATGATCGGATCAATCTGATCGCTTGGTACGAACTCGACCACCGATATTTCGCGACTTTTTTCAATAGGGAGCGAACTGAAGTCTTCCTTCGTCAGGATGAGCGCTTTGCCACCGTCGTCGTATGCGCGGTCAATATCGGCGAATGCGACGACCTCGCCGCACTTTTCGCACTTGCGCTGATATCTGATTCGGCCGCCGTCCTCGTTGTGCACCTGGTGCAAGGACACATCGTGGTCCTCTGTCGCGGAATAGACCTTGACCGGCACATTGACCAGGCCGAAGGCAATATCACCTTTCCAGATCGCGCGCATAACGTTTGCTCCCATCGACACCGCGATCGAGTTGATCGCGCCAGTTGCGCGATCACGCGCTTGTGTAGGCGACACTAATCATATGGCGAAGGTAGTTTCCAATGATCAGGTCGTCAGCGTTGGTGGTCGAACCCTGAAGCTGACAAACCTTGACAAGCTTATGTATCCGGCAACCGGAACGACAAAAGGCGAAGTGATCAACTACTACGCACAAGTTGCGGAGTTCTTCATCAACCACGCCGCCGATCGTCCGGCCACTCGCAAGAGGTGGGTGCACGGTGTCGGCACGGCGCAACAACCCGGGTCGGTGTTCTTCCAAAAAAACCTCGATAGCTCCACACCCGATTGGGTTGTGCGATTCGCCATTGAGCACAGCACTCGTGAGAACCTTTATCCGGTCGTGAACGATCTACCCACGCTCACTTGGCTCGCGCAGATCGCTGCGTTAGAGATACATGTGCCGCAGTGGCGTTTCGATTCGAACGGTAATCGTCGCAATCCGGATCGACTAGTACTCGACCTCGATCCAGGCGACGGAGTTGGCCTGCCCGAGTGTGCCGAAGTAGCGAAGCTGTGCCGCCCAATCCTTGAAGGAATGGGATTGACGGCGGTACCGGTGACCAGCGGCAGCAAGGGAATCCATCTTTACTCGGCGCTGCCCGGCGAGCAGAGTCCTGATCAAGTATCGGCAGTTGCCCACCAGCTCGCCCGGATGCTTGAAGCCGATCATCCCGATCTTGTGGTGAGCGATATGAAAAAGGTTTTGCGCAAAGGCAAAGTGTTGCTCGACTGGAGCCAAAACAATGGCAACAAGACCACTATCGCGCCATACTCGCTGCGAGGCACGCTGCACCCGATGGTCGCTTGCCCGCGCACCTGGGACGAGCTTGATGAGCCAGCGATTGCGCAACTGGACTATCTCGAAGTGCTGGACCGATTGAGCGAGGCTGGCGACCCTATGGCAGGGATTGACCCGCCCGTGGCCGCCCTCGACCGACTTGAAATTTATCGCAGTAAGCGAGATGCGTCCAAAACTCCCGAACCGGTACCGGTTGATGAACCATCGCCAACTGATGGTCAGATGTTTGTCATCCAGGAGCATCATGCCCGCAGACTGCATTACGATCTGCGACTTGAGCGCAACGGGGTGTTGGTCTCGTGGGCAATCCCCAAAGGCCCACCGATGAGCACCGATATCAATCATCTCGCTGTCCAGACCGAAGATCACCCGATTCAGTACGCCACCTTCGAAGGCGCCATCCCTGCTGGTGAGTACGGTGCGGGCTCCATGTCAATTTGGGACTCAGGCCGTTACGAGCTGGAGAAATGGCGCGACGGCAAAGAGATCATTATGACCCTGCACGGCCAATCGAGCGGTGGGTTGCAACGTCCACGTCGATATGCGCTCATCCACACTGGCGGCCGCGATGCGAAGTCGTCGCAAAACTGGTTGATTCATCTGATGAAAGACCAGCAGCCGTTGGCCCAGTCAGAGCCGTCTCGGGTCCGAGACGGAAAGCTGCCCGATATCAAGCCGATGCTGGCCACCGCCGGGACTATTGGTCTGGTCAAGAAGGGAGATTGGGCATATGAGATCAAGTGGGATGGGTTTCGCTGTATAGCAGCAGTCTGCGGCGGCAGCGTGAAGTTGCGAAGTCGATCTGGAATGGATATGAGCGCGACATTCCCTGAGTTGCAGGAGCTCGCGGAGTATTTCCGCGGGCATGACGTCATCGTCGATGGTGAAATAGTCGCCCTTGATTCCTCTGGTCGTCCGAGCTTTGGGCTATTGCAGACGCGCGCGAACCTGACTCAAAAAGAGCAGGTCGCGGCCGCGCGTAAAAAGCAGAGTGTGCAGTTGATGATCTTTGACTTGCTGCGGATCGACGATGATTCGTTGTTGCGGAGGCCCTATGCCGAACGTCGCGAGGCGCTTGAGGGCTTGAGCGGTGCTCAGAGCAGCACCATCCACGTTCCCCCTGCGCTGGAAGCTGATGCTGATGGCGCCCTAGCGATGAGCAAGTCGCTGAAGTTGGAAGGAATCGTTGCTAAAGCGCGGACGAGTGTTTATCAACCTGGCCAGCGGGCCCAAACGTGGATCAAGATTAAGAATCACCGCTCGATTGAGGTGGTGATCATTGGCTGGCGGCCAGGCAAAGGAAATCGTGCATCGCTTGCCGGATCACTCCTGATGGCGGTCCCCGACGATGCTCAACTGCGATACGTTGGGCGGGTAGGAAGCGGATTTACCGAGCGTGAGATTCGCGAGATGACGATGAAACTGGCCGCCGATGAGCGAGAGACCCCTGCAGCAGTGGGTGTACCCGATGCCGACCGCGCCGATGCCCATTGGGTAGATCCCAAATATGTGGGCGAAGTAATCTATAGCGACACCTCGTCGGAGGGCAAGCTGCGACATCCGGTCTGGAAAGGTTGGCGGATCGATAAAACGCCGGACGACCTGCGCTAACGCGAGCGAATTTCACTGGAAACAACTGCTGTAGCAGGGTCCAGTGCCCTATGGGGTTTTGAAAGGCTGTGAGCTGTTGTTTGCAGGGTGTCAGGGTGGACTAGCGTGCAGGGACCGACTGCTCTTATGAAGGACGTGCTTTTCGATGACCGATGATGATTACCCGTTTGATCTAGCTGTTACCGACAAACTGCTCACGACAACCAGGTCGGTGCGCAAACGGTTAGATCTTGATCGGCCAGTGCCCCGCAAAGTGATCTTGGACTGCATCAACATCGCTCAGCAGGCGCCGACCGGCGGCAACAAGCAGAAATGGCACTGGCTGGTGGTGACCGACCCAGCGAAAAAATTGTTGATCGCTGAGGTCTATCGGGATGTGTCACAGGATTATTTCGCCTCGCAGGACCTATCCGAAGCGCGCGATCCCCAGCAGAGCAGGCGAGTGCGTACGAGCTCGTCCTATCTGCGCGACAATCTGGAAAAGGTACCCGCGATGGTAATCCCGTGTGTTGCCGGTCGGCCTGAAGATTTGGCGTTCGGAAACCAGACGTCATTCTGGGGATCGATCATCCCGGCGACCTGGAGCTTCATGCTGGCGCTTCGCTCACGCGGACTGGGATCGGTCTATACGACGCTGCACACTCACGACGAACGTCGAGTTGCTGAGGCACTTGGGATTCCTGCCAGTTTCACCCAAACAGCGCTGATACCGCTCGCGTATACCAAGGGCACCGACTTCAAAGCCGTCGCGCGGCCACCGGTGGAAGAGATTGTCTCATTCGACACCTGGTCGTTGTCGTAACTGACGCGAGATCGGCCTCGGCGAGCGCTAGAAGATGAGCGGCAGTAGATAGAACATCGCTATCGACCACGTGACATGGGTCAGGATCGAAGCCAGCACGCCGCCGCTGAAATAACGTTCAATCGCGCAAACCCAGCCGAGAACGAGCGCGGCGATGATCAGGATCGGGTTGCCGGATGCAGCCGTTGCAATGACATATACCGCCGTCGACAGAATCACCCGATGTCGGGTGAGTGCGGCGAAAACGGCGCCGCGGAAGAACATTTCCTCGGCGATGCCATTGACCAGCGCGATGCTCAATGCACCGAGCGGCGAACCGGATACGGCAAAAGCAAGGACATCTTGAGCACGGGCATCGAAGAACGGGATTTCGCGAGCGATAAGCGCGCCGACGCAGAACACGGCTGCTAAGGCGATACCACCGACAATGCCGACGATGGTGCCGCGCAGGTATCGCCCGCGCGGACTAATCGTAATCGGTCCTGATGCCAGCGCACCGCCGACCCATAGGACGGCTAGCAGACTAGACAACCAGTAAAACTGAGCGCTTCCGTGCGGAGAATTGAGCGTAAAACCCAACATTATCGAGCCGATCAAGAAGGTCGCGACCACGACCACCCGGCGTCTGTCCATCCATCAATTATCCTTGCTTTCACGGCAACCTGGTCGTGAGGTAGTGCACTATCCTAGAGGTGTGAGCCCAATAACCGCGCGACTTGCTGAATGAAAACTCTCGTCACCGGAGCCAGCGGTTACGTCGGATCGCGACTGATCCCTGAGCTGATACGTCGCGGGCATCACGTTGTCGCAACCTACTCCACGCGACTTCAGCGCAAGTTTCCGTGGCATGACGACGTCGACTGGATCAAGATGGATGCTCATCTGCCGGCCGAGATTACAGCTGCGATGAGCGGAGTTGATGCAGTTTATTTCCTCATCCATTCGCTTTCTTCGCGGGACTTCAGCGCCGAAGATCGCGACGCTGCGCAGAATGTGCGGGACGCCATCGACGAGGCGGGTATCGACCGCCTGATCTATCTGTCCGGATTGATACCCGCCGACGTCGTGCAATCGGAACTCTCAGAGCATCTCGCCTCGCGGCTTGAGGTCGAGCAGATTCTCGAGATGTCTACGGCCAGCACACTCACTCTTCGCGCCGCGATCATCATCGGTTCTGGCTCGACCTCATTCGAGGTCATTCGGCAGTTTTGTGAGCGCGCGGTCGTGCAACCGGTGCCGAAGTGGATGGCTACCTCTATGGTTCAGCCGATTGCGGTGACCGACGTGGTTGCGTTGCTGGCCAATGCAGCCGAACGTACTGACCTCGAAGGCCATCTTGATATTGGTGGAACCTCAGCGATCAGTTATCGAGACTTGCTCGCGTTGTATTCGCAGGTCGCCAAATTGCATCGCACCCAGATCGTGACCGGCTCTTGGCCGGTGGGTTTAGTCGCGAAAGTCAGTGCCATCGCGAGCAATGCGCCGAATACGGTAGTAGAAAATCTGATCGCCAGTTTGCGACACGACATGGTGTGTGACGATCCGCGCGGCGGCGCGCTCGATGACCCCGGCTCTGACTATCTTTCGTTGACAGAATCGATCCGTCGGTCACTTGTCACACCCGGCAAGGAAACCGATGGCGCGGCAATCGATGGCGATCCCGAGGCACCCTCGGCGGGCGACCCGGCGTGGGCCGGCGGCAACTTCTATCTCAGGTAGCCGCCCAATCCAGCAGCCGTGCGCAATCCCAGGTATTGACGATTATGTCCAGATCGATCCCGAGCCGCTCGGCTCGGGCACATCCGTAGGCCTTCATCTCTAGTTGGCCCGGGGCATGGGCATCAGAGTCAATCGCGAACAAGCAGCCAATATCCATCGCTAGGCTGATCAGTTCGTCTGGTGGATCTTCGCGTTCCGGGCGGGCATTGATTTCGACTGCGACGTTGTGTTCGGCGCAGGCTTCGAAAACACGTCGCGCATCAAACTTGCTCTGTGGCCGGGTGCCGCGTCCGCCAGTAACTAGACGCCCGGTGCAATGACCAAGAACGTTCGTATGTTCATTTCGTACCGCGCCCAACATCCGGCGGGTCATGCCCAGGCTATCCATTTTGAGCTTGGAATGGACGCTGGCCACCACCACATCAAGCTTGTTCAGCATGTCGTCGGTCTGATCTAGTTCACCGTCGTCGAGGATATCGACCTCGATACCGGTCAGCAGGCGCAGCCGACTACCCATGGCCTCGTTGATCGTGGCGACCTCGGCAAGTTGTTCGGTGAGGCGCTGCGCGCTCAGACCGTTGGCAATGCTCAACCGAGGAGAATGATCGGTCAGCACCATATATTCGTGACCGAGTTCAACCCCGGTCAACGCCATTTCATAGATCGGGCTACCGCCGTCAGACCAATTCGAATGGGTATGCAAATCGCCCTTGATAGCGGCGAAGTAGCTCTCGCCACCCTTGACGAGAGGGCCGCCGCCGCTGTCCTGAAGTTTCTTCAGATAGGTCGGCAGTCGACCATCCAGTGCCTCGCTGATGACTCCCGCCGTCGATTTGCCGATCCCCGGCAAATCCGTCAGCGTTCCGGATGCCACCGCTTCGGCAAGCGCGGTCGAGGTGAGGTCTTGAACGGTTCGGACTGCGCCCCGGAATGCCTCGACTCGGTAGGTGCTCTCCGCGCGGCGTTCGAGCAGGAAGGCGCATCGCCGCAAAGCGATGATCGGATCGACCGGTCCTCGAACCGGTGTGAGTGAGTCGACCATGGCGTTCAGCCTAATGCGCTCGTCCGTGCGGGATACTCGGGTGGCGCATTCTTAGGAAGCGCTACAGATTGGCGCGTACTGTCCGTGCAGCAATCTTTCCTCTGCCTGAAAGTGTGGTTTGCGTAGTGTCGGGTCTGTCCTACTTGGAAGCGGTCGTAGTCGGCGGTCTGCAGGGTGTCACTGAGCTCTTCCCGGTATCTAGCCTCGGGCATTCGATCATTATCCCGGCACTTATTGGCGGTAGTTGGGCCAAGGACCTGAGCGTTTCGACGCCCGAGTCGCCGTATCTCGCGTTCATCGTCGGGTTGCATGTTGCGACTGCTTTGGCCCTGCTGGTGTATTTCTGGCGAGACTGGGTGCGAATTATCAGTGGTCTGGTTACGTCCATTCGATACCGGCGAATTCGTGAAGATAACGAACGACTGGCATGGTTGCTCATCCTCGCCACGATTCCGGTGGGTATCGCGGGGTTACTCCTTGAACACCTATTTCGAACTACTTTCGGCAAGCCGCAACCGGCAGCGATATTCCTGCTGCTCAATGGTCTTATCTTGTTCGGAGGCGAATGGCTGCGACGGCGCTCGGTGCTGCGTGCCGATGCCGTCGCCGCGCCTATTGCTGGCGGTGGTGGGGGCCGAGCCGATGGTCACGGCACAGCTATCGGCAACAGCGCAGATGGTGGCGAAGCCGCGCTTGATGTGGCTAGCGATACACGCTTGTCGAAATTAACTTTCCGTAATGGCGTGCTCATTGGCTGCGCGCAAATCCTCGCGTTGTTGCCGGGAATTTCCCGCTCAGGGGCGACGATGGTCGCAGGCCTCGGGCGCGGGCTGTCCCATCATGACGCTGCGCGGTTCTCATTCTTGTTAGCGACTCCGGTCATCTTCGCCGCAGGCGCGTTGAAGCTCCCTGACTTATTTGGGCCACTTGGTAATGGTATTCACGGTCAGATACTGGTGGGCAGCCTCGCGTCGTTCATCGGTGCTTATGTTTCGGTGCGGTTTCTGGAGAGGTATTTCCGGACCCGCACGCTTATTCCATTCGCGATTTACTGCACACTCGCGGGTGCTATCGCATTTGTGATTTTGACGGTGCGGTGACGTCGGCTGCGAGAAGTTCGCTGACTGTGGCGAATGTGTAACCGGACTCGCGCAAGGAACGGACCACGATCTTCACGGCCTCGACCGTGTTGGCACGATTGCCACCTCGGGCATCGAACCCATCGTGGAAGATGATGATTTTGCCCGGCCTGACTGTGCTGAGCACCCGTTTCGCGATAAAGGCGGCAGCTGGCTGAAACGGTTCGAGCGGATGACAGAATTCGCCAGAGATCGGTTGCAGGCCGCGTTCTGACAAGCTGCGAAATAGCGGACGGGTGCGCAGTAGCCAGGGCGGTCGGTACAGCGTAGGAATGATGCCGGTGGTGTCGCTGAGAATCTGCTGCGTGCGGTCGATCTCGGTTTGCATCGTGGAATCGATCCAGCAGCGATGGAACTGGTGAGAGTACGAATGATTGCCGATCTCATGGCCGTAGGCAATGAGTCGGCGGGAAGTGTCGGGGAACTTTTCTACACAGGAACCGACCTGGAAAAATGTCGCACGGATCTGCTGATCGGCCAGGAAATCAGCGAGCTGTGTCGTATATGGCTCGTTAGGGCCGTCATCGAAACTCAGTGCGACCGCGCGCCCGTGACCGGCGCCATGGTATGGGTAATAACCAAGGATTTGCGACTGCGGCGACATGAAGGTCCAATAAGTTGTCCCTAGCGCGAGCGCGGCGAGCCCGGCCGCCTGCGGGGCAGCAATCACAACACAGCCAGCAGCGCGAACATCGTAGCTGAAACTCCCAAAGCAATCATCAGAATCTTGACCGCATTGTGCGATGAGCGGCGTAATGGATTGCGTTTCACCTTGTGGTTCTCACGGAACGATGGCGCCATGCCGAGCACTTGGCGACCCGTGAGCCGGTTGAGTGCGTAACCGAGCAGGTAATAATAAAAGGCGGTCACAAAAAGGTTGTAAAACAGCCCGCGATTCATCCGGCGAGGTGAGGTCAGCGCGGGATTATCAAGCAGAAAAATAACCTGACCGGCGCGTCGCAAATTGCGCAGCAGGTCAAGTTCGTCACCGCCCTGCGTGAGTGCAGTGTCGTAGCCGGACCAGACGGAGCGCCGGAAGGCGACATTGGCCGCAGATATGTAATACACCCGTCCAGTCATCTGAAAGACAAGCGAGATTAAGCCAAAAAGTAGTCGTTCGTACATGCGGCCCCAGCGTGGTGCCTGCACCCAGTGCGCCGGACCGGCCACAGCGACAATGGCGGGATCGGCGCGGAATGAGCGATCGATCGTTGACAGCCAGGTCGCCGGGTATGTCGTGTCTGCATCGGCAGAAATAACGATGTCACCGGTGGCATACGCGGTTCCCGATTGGCGCGCAGCGCAGACTCCCGGTACAGGTTCGAATATGACGCGAGCTCCGTGCTCGGCAGCGATCGGCGCAGTGCGATCGGTGCTGTTGTTATCAACGACGATGATTTCGACCTTGCCGACGAAATCTTGTCGCCCAAAAGAAGCGAGGCATTCGGGGAGAAGTGCTTCTTCATTAAACGCCGGGATGACGATGCTGTAACTGAGCAGAGCGGTCTGATATGACGCGATCGCATTATAAGTAGATGTCGTGCCACGTGCAGATCGCTTCGGCATCAAATTCTCCAGTGCTCATAGTTTGAACACTTTGAAAAATACAACCTAAAGTAATCGTTTTCGATCCCTATATGCACATACACAGAAGCTTAACAGCAAACGCTTAGGCAAATCGCTCAAGAACGTTTGGTTTTCATTTGGTCGCCGCTGACTCCCAGCTGTGCCATAGCGCCTGGGATTGCCTTACCCATCGATTCAACCACAGCCTGTAGACCCTTAAGCGGCCTGATCATTACCCTAAAATCGGTTATTTTGCCGTCCTGATGAGTGAGATAATCTGCGCCTTCAATATGGATCTCGCCAATGTGCGTCTCGAATACGAGCACGGAGTAGTTCTCAACCTCAACGACGCGGGTATAGCGAAAGTCCTCAAAGACGGAGTTCACTGCGAAGAGGATGACGCTCGCAGCGGCTTTGCCCTCATAAGGGGAAAAGACTGCCGGACTACGAAAGCTGACATCATCGGCGAGGGTGGCAAAACTCGCCTCGTGGTCGCCGGATTCAATCGCCTCACGGAATGCTTTCATCGGTAACTTCCTCGCTAGGTTTGTTGATTTAGGCGGGGGCGAATAGCGCATCGATACGCGCCGTTAACTGCGCCGATAACTGATGCTGACCCGCCTCGGCGTTCTGCGTAACCTGCTCTGGACGCGTAGCTCCAGCGATGACAGATGACAAGAATGACCGACTCAGCAGCCAACCGAAAGTGCCCTGCAGCATGCTCAATCCGGC
>JBDTCL010000066.1:0-5251 GCA_039923595.1 Antricoccus sp.
TGTCCCGTCCGATGACGAACCACTTGTGCGCCCCCTTGGAATTACGCCGGACGCCGTAAGGATCAACGAATGTCCCCTTGCCCTTAGCCGCCTGCTTGGTGTTGGGCACCACCGGACGCTCTACGAATACCCGCCCGACCTGCTCCCATGGGAAGAAATCGGAGCCGTCTGCAGCTTTCTTGTTTCGTACCCGAATTCCACGTGAGTCGAAGACCAGCGCAGGTTCACTGGAGACCGCTCGAATTACTTCGCGTACCGCAAAAACGACGCAAATCACCATAATTGTGTGGACCGCGACGTACAACTTCGCGCCACCCCGACCGGCATCCAACCAATTGCCAACGGCAAAAAACTCGCCAATATAGTTCATCCACGTCGCGAGCAGCAATGCTGCAATCACCAACGCAACGGCCAGACCTAACGCGGCTGGTCGATTGATCCTGATTTGCACCGGCGCGGGTGGACCGGACTGATATGCCGGCTGACCAAAGCTGGGTCCCGGTGCTTGTTGTCCCGGTGCCGGTTGTCCCGTCGGCAATTGGTGCGATCCCCACCCGGGTTGATTCAATGCACGGGAATACGATGCGGGTTGCCCAGGAAAGCCGCTGGGTGGACCAGTTGGTGCGCTCATGGGCAGCGGTTGTCCTTGCGGCCCGGGGCCTGGTCGAAATTGCGAGCCCATCGGCGCACTCGACCGAGGTGGTGTGGCAGGCGGCGGTCTCGAGAGCGAGCCGGATGGCGGCGGAACCGGGATCGAGCCGGACGGCGTGGAACCGAACTGATCACTCATATCTCGGCTGTTTCCTCTCTTAACGGACCGCTACGTCGCCGACGTGCGACCCACGCGAACCAGACACCGCCGGCACAGATCACGGTTGCAGTCAATGAAAGATAGAAACGCACACCGAGCACCAGGTCGGCGTTGAGCATTGCATCGTGCACACCATTAAGGGTCGACCACGCAAAGTATGCACCAAGACCGGCCAGGCCGCCGATGACGCCTCGACGACTGTTGAGGATCGCCACCAGAAAACCGGCGACGCCGACGCCAAGGGCCGTGAGGATGCCAGCGACCTCCAGCAGCCCGATGGCGTCGAACGGACCCGGCGGGACAGTGACATCCACAACTTGCGCGAGTAGTGAACCGGACGGCAAGTAAGTCCGCACGGCCGGCAGAAACGGCGGGTTGAGCAAGGCAACCACGCCGAGAACTCCCGCAGCACCAGCGGCGAACGCCGTGCCAGCACGCGCGCCGTCCAGAGGTATCGACTCGACTTCGTCGACGCCGAACCATGCGACCACCGCGAGTGGGCCAGCAATGATCAGCGATATCGCGGCGATCAAGGCGAACCAATATCCGCTATCGACAACTACCTGTGTCGTCTGAAATTTTTGGCCGAACAAAAATTCTTCGGTCGCGTGATGCGGCGCGGAGCTACCTTGGTAAATCACGCTCAGCAGTTCGCCTATCGAAATCGTCGCTGCGACCCAACAGATCACAATGCAAGCGCGCAACCCGCGACCGGCAATCAGCCCGACGCCTGCACCAGCAAAGGCGACAAACTTGATCGCAATGGCAAGCACACTCAATACGGTGAGCTGCGCAGTGATCCGCACGCCGCCATAGGTGGCGAAGGATAGGGTTTGGCCGAGAACACCGGCAATTGCGCCGATTATCATCAGTGCGCCGCAGCTGCGCGCTGCCCACCAAGACCCGCCGACCAGGTGGCCCGGCTGCATTACCTCGGCGAAGCTCAGCCGGGGCGACTGGACAATTGCCTGTCCGCGAGCACCGGCGTTCGGTTCTTTCCCACGGCCGGTGGCGACGACCGTTCCGCGCCCTGAGGTGCTCGAGCGTCTAGATTTGGTCGCTCCCTCGCCGTTGATCCGCGGGTTCGGTCCGGACTGGGTACTACCCACGTTGGAATGTGCCTCCTGAGGATCCCGATCGCAAGCGGCTGCAGGCAATCATGACCGACATACGGTAACAACCATTCTGGTGCTGATGCGCGATCATCACCGGTCGACTGATTCCGAATACGTAATGTGGGCCACAGCGGTGTTGCCCTCCCGGGCAACGAGTCGCTAAGGTCATCACGGTTTAGTAACGAGTAGCGGTTAGGTCGTCGACATCTTCGGCCGTCGGCGTCATCTTCCCCGTGGCACCTCCGGAACACTTCATGTTCCAGTCGCGCTCGCTGTCAATCGGCTGATTGCCGAATCCGGGACAACGTATGCCGACGTGGAGAGGTACCGCAATGTCCGAACACCGGCGCCATGATCGCGGGTCCGCTACTGGACAAACCGATCGGCCGACCGTTGCGCAATCTCTCCTACCCACCACCAGCCTGCCTTTCAATCGCATCACAGCTTGGCTAGCTGGCCTAGCGATTGGCGGCGTCCTCCTGCTGGTGTTGGGGATACCACTCCCGTCATCGGCGACCCGCTCCACTACTGCGTACTCCGCAGACGGTGTCGGCGGTGAGACGGTCACTGGATTGTCCGAAGACGGTGCCGCTGATGCGGCACGTGAGCTCAGTGCCGCCGAAGCCACTAATCGTCTGGACCAACTTCGCGCAACTCGCGGTACCCGCGGCGAAACCACCGCGGTCTGGGTGAATCCAGTCCCGGGCGCGCCGTACACCAGCTGCTTCTGCATGCGTTGGGGGACGATGCATTCGGGTATCGACCTAGCCGCGCCGTCAGGGACACCGATGTATTCAGTAGGTGACGGCGTTGTCCTCAAAGCTGGACCGGCAAGCGGCTTCGGGCTTGCGATCTATATCCAACACGTCAATGGTGATGTCACTGTGTATGGCCATATGTTCGTTATGGATGTAAAAACTGGTGACATCGTTCGCGCCGGGCAGCAAATAGCCGAAGTGGGTGCGAACGGTCAAAGCACCGGCCCACATCTTCATCTGGAAGTCCATCAGGGTGGCATCGATGGCACGAAGATTGATCCGTTACCGTGGCTCGCAGCTCGCGGCGTCATCATTTCTTGACCGACAGGCCGTTCGGTCGAGCAATCACCGCGCCGCGGTTTAGAGTTTTTGCATCACTGCGGTGGCGTACCGTAGCACCAACCACTTCGTTCCCGAATCACCAAAATCAACTTCAGCCTGGACGTTTTCTGCTGCCCCGCGGGTCGCCACGACCGTCCCGAGGCCGAACGAATCGTGGGTAACTCGGTCGCCTTGAGCAAGATTGAGCGGCGGTCCAGAGGCCGAACCGCGTCGCAGCCCGCCGCGGCTTAACCCGGCCTCAATTCGGCGCCCGACTTCGCGCTGAGCAGCGGTCACGGCACGGCCGTATCCAGCACCGCTCGAGCTAGTACGGATGGTGTCAGCTTGAGACCATTCGACCAACTCAGGTGGAATCTCTTCGAGAAATCTTGATGGCGGGTTGTACATTGGCTGCCCGAATTGCCCGCGCACGACAGCGCGAGAGAGGAACAATCGCTCACGCGCGCGCGTGATGCCGACGTAGGCAAGTCGACGTTCCTCTTCAAGTTCCTTGGCATCAGCCAAGGAACGTAGATGCGGGAACAGGCCATCTTCCATACCGCTAAGGAAGATGGCCGGAAACTCCAAGCCTTTTGCCGTGTGCAGCGTCATCAGGGTGACAACACCGCCGCTGCCGTCGGCGTCTGGGATTTGGTCTGCATCGGCAACCAACGAGACGCGTTCCAAGAACTCATCAAGGGTGCCCGATGGATTCTGATGAGCAAACTCTTCGGCGACGGCGATCAATTCGTTGAGATTGTCCAGTCGGCTCGCCTCTTGAGGATCCTCACTGTCCTCAAGCTCCGTGATGTACCCACTGCGACCCAGGGCCGCTTCAAGAATGCCGCCGGGGCCCATACCGTCGAGGGAAAGTTGGCGTAATCCGGCGATGAGTTCGTTGAAACCCTCGATCGCTTTGACTGCTCGCGGGTTGATCGCCGGAGCATCAGAAGGTCTCACCAGTGCCTGATTAAACGAGATCCGCTCACGACGAGCAAGTGCGTCGATACACGATTGCGCACGCGCACCAATCCCCCGCTTTGGCACGTTCAGGACTCTTTGGGCGGCGATCAAGTCATCCGGATTGTTTACATACTTCAAATATGCCAGGGCATCGCGGACCTCTTTACGCTCATAGAAACGCACCCCACCGACGACCTTGTAAGGCAGTCCCACCCTGATGAACACCTCTTCGAAGACCCGAGAAGAGTTGTTGGTGCGATAGAAAACAGCTACATCTGATGCGGCTGAGCCAGCATCAACCAAAGCGTCGATCTGTTGCGCGACCCACGCCGCCTCGTCGTGTTCATTCTCCGCAACATAGCCCTGGATCTGGGCACCAGGACCCGCATCGCTCCAGAGCCGTTTCGGTCGCCGATCTGGATTCTTGGCGATGACGGAATTGGCCGCAGTCAAAATTGTCTGAGTAGACCGATAATTCTGCTCGAGTAGTACGGTCGTTGAATCCGGGTAGTCCCGCTCGAATTCAACAATATTCCGGATCGTCGCACCGCGAAATGCATAAATCGACTGATCAGAATCACCCACAACGCATAGCTCACCAGGCTCGATTGCATCAGTCTTGGCGGTTCGCGGACCACCAACCAATTCCTTGATCAGCATGTACTGCGCATGGTTGGTGTCCTGGTACTCATCGACCAAAATATGCCGAAATCGGCGCCGGTAATGCTCCGCAGTTGCCGGAAATGCTTGCAGCAGGTTAACCGTGGTCATGATCAGATCATCGAAGTCGAAGGCATTAGCTTCGCGCAATCTGCGCTGATAGAGCTCGTACGCTTCGGCATGAACTTTCAGAACTGATGAGTCCGCTCGCTCCCGGAAGGTTTCGTAATCGATCAGTTCGTTTTTGGCATTACTGATCACGTAGCACAGTTGTTTCGGTGGAAACCGCTTTGTATCGATATCTAGATCTCGAGCGACGAGAGTCATCAGACGCTGAGAGTCACCTTGGTCATAAATGGTGAATGACGATTTCATGCCGAGTGTTTTTGCCTCAGCGCGCAAGATCCGGACACACGCGGAATGAAATGTCGAAACCCACATCACTCTGGCCCGGCCGCCGACCAATTGCGCAACTCGTTCCTTCATCTGCGCTGCTGCTCTATTGGTGAAGGTGATCGCTAGGATCGCACCGGGGGAAACTTTGCGCTGATCAAGGAGGTAGGCGATCCGCCGGGTAAGCACCCGGGTCTTGCCAGACCCGGCGCCGGCCACGATGAGCAAGG
>JBDTCL010000067.1:0-3025 GCA_039923595.1 Antricoccus sp.
TTCCCAGAGCATCCATGAATGTCGCTAGTTCAGCGCGAGCTTGATCTCCCTCGGCGCCAAGATCGGTACGATCGAACACATTCCAGAACCGAAGCACTGGCGCGACGACCTCATCGCAGTGCTGGCGCAAGTCATAAATGCCAGCGATTGCGATATCCATGGCTTTACGTTGGAAGCCGGGAATGTCGGCGCCGGGCATCTGGAAGTTGGTAACGACATCAGTGACGGCGCGCATGGTCTGGTCCGGGGCGATATCAAACGCTGCGCCGAGCATGTTGCGATAAAAGATCATATGCAGGTTCTCATCGGCAGCGATCCGGGCAAGAAGACGATCACACATCGGATCGCCGGCATATTTGCCGGTATTGCGGTGCGACACTCGGGTCGCGAGTTCTTGAAAGGAAACGTAAGCCAGATTGCGTAACAGTTCTTCACCGTTGGGTGAGGAGTAGCCGTTGGACATATGCTCCATGCGGAACCGCTCCAGCGCGACTGGATCAACCGTTCGCGTGACGAGCAGGTAATCGCGCATCGCGATGCCGTGCCGCGCTTCTTCGGCGGTCCAGCGATGCACCCAGTCGCCCCACGCTTTGTCTCGACCAAATGTTGAGGCGATCTCGAAGTGGTAAGACGGCAGATTGTCCTCGGTCAGTAGGTTGACGACCAGCGCCGTGCGCGCAACATCGTTGACGGGTGAATCGGATTCTTGCCATGCCTCACCACCCATCAAGCCATCAAAGTTGCGCCCCTCAGACCAGGGCACATAGTCGTGCGGGAACCACTCCTTGGCCATCGTCAAGTGCCTGTTGAGCTCGCCTTCGACGACGGGGTGTAGGGCGTGTAACAACTGAGTCTGAGTCATAATGCGAGTTGCAGAAGTGGTCATCGATCAATCCCATCGGTTGACCAACCGCTCGACGGCGGATGGACCGTACATCGGTCGTAACCTACGATACCGTAGGTTACGGCTCCGTAGCTTTGGACTGCGCACTCTGGTATTAAACGAGGGCGTTGGGCGCCCGATCATCGCTACCCGCTCAAGGCGGGCCGGGGGATTTTGCGACGACTAGCCGGGCGCCCAACGCGTTCTCGCCGCCGTGACCCCCCGGGGGGTGGGGTTGGCGACGCTGGCTGGCCAGCTAGATGGCATCGTCACCGCTGATGACCGCGTTAACGGTCCGTAGCAGAATGCTGATGTCATGAGTAACTGACCCATTGTGCGCATGATTGACGGCCAAGGCCACCCGGCGTCTGAGAGCATGCTTAAAAGTCATTTAGTCAGTTTCTTTGGCTTGCTAGACGCGAAGTCCAGGGGAACGAGAGCTTAGCTAAATTGCGACGCATCTGTAGATGTCGTTGCGAAATGTTTTCGACAGTCCGGCCGCGTTTGCAACTAGAATCTGCGCTTGTTCTCATATGAACGGGCGACCGTGTCAGTGGAAAGTGCGCTCGTTGTTCAGCCTGTGTGCGCGCTGTCTGCTAAAAAGAAAACTGGTTAGTGAAACCATGTCATTTCCCCCAAAACGACTAAAAATTCTTGATTTGAAACTCAGTTCTAAACTGAGTTTCAACCCGCCCCACCTAAGCACGTTAGTGCAATGAAATGGGAGCGTCAAGCGAGCTGGCGCCCCTGAATCGATTTCGCTTCCGCGAAGTTCTCATTGCGTACACATTTTGAAAGTTCGTTTCGAGGCCTCAGTGATGGGCGGGATCTTGTTTTTGATTGCCATTTGGCTGCTCGGAATTTGAATCTCGACTGTAGGTGAGAACCACAACAGTCCAAGAATCTCCGATTCGGACGGGAGACCAGCGCTACTGGTCGGCATTCCGAGGTGGTACTAACAACCGTGGAAATCGCGAAAGCTACCTGTGTCACTAGCCATAGATCGGAAGGGACCACCCGCATTCTGTGCCCTCAACCGATTCTAGAAGAGCGCCTTAACTGCGTAAACCCGTTTGTGTATGGAGTCGCGATTAAATAGTTGGTCAAAATGCCAGGTGCCGAAATACTCGTCTACATCGTCGCGAAGGCAATAACTGATCACGTTGTGGATCATTCGAATGGGCCCGGGTCACCGGCCCCATATCGCACTATTACCGGCGAGCCGTCACTGAAATCGACTACCGTGGTCGGTTCGATACCGCACTCACCGCAATCGATGACGACGTCGACCACGTGATCGAGGTCTTCTTTGATTTGCCAGCCTATCGTCGGTGGCTGCTCGTGATCGGGCAGCAACAAAGTGCTCGAGAGCAGCGGCTCGCCTAGTTCGGCCAGCAACGCCTCGATGACTCGATGCTGCGGGATTCTGATACCGACAGTCCGTTTTTTGGGATGCATCAACTTCCGAGGCACCTCTGCCGAAGCGGGCAAGATGAAGGTATATTGACCCGGCGTAGCCGCCTTGACCGCACGAAATGTCGCATTGTCTAGCTGGACGAACTGGCCGACTTGGCCAAAGTCACGACACATCAGGGTGAAGTGATGCTTATCGTCCAGGCGGCGTATCGCGGTGATCCGATCCTTCGCTTTGCGATCGCCTAGGCGGGCCCCCAGCGCATACAAACTATCGGTCGGATAAGCCATTAGCCCGCCACCACTGATGATGTCAATGGCCTGGCGAACTAGCCGTGGTTGCGGATCGACGGGGTGAATATCGATAAATCGCGCCATTGCTCAAGGTTATGTCCTCTGTGCTGCAGCAGCACTCAGAGTTGGTCACAGCCATCGTGTTGATGCTTGTCGATATCGCAGTCTTGGCAACAGATTGCCGCGCTGGTCGAAGGTCGCGAACAAGCCAAAAAGAAATTGTTATCCACAGCACGCTTTCGTTACACACCAAGCTCAAAGGGTGTTTTTGCGATCATAAAAAAGATATTCACAGGATTATCCACATGCGCAATCACAAGCACTTCGCGTGTCGTCCACAGGCCATCCACATATCCGTCCACATCGAGAGTTGCCTCCGGTCGGTCGGTCTGGCAATGTGGCGCCGCGAGTGTCTCTCTCTGATCACCACGAACT
>JBDTCL010000068.1:0-7724 GCA_039923595.1 Antricoccus sp.
CGGGCGTATACGACATTCCTCGCGTCGAATCGCGGTCGATGTCGGTAGTCACCAATACCACCCCAGTTGCCGCATACAGAGGGGCCGGTCGACCTGAAGCTGCTGCGGCGATAGAGCGTGCTGTTGACCTATTCGCGGCCGAAATCGGGATGGACCCGGCCGAAGTGCGGCGCCGCAATTTCATTCCTGCTGAAGCATTCCCGTTCAAAACCAAGGGCGGCGCGAATTACGACACGGGTAACTACGCTGGCGCGCTGTATGAGGCGCTCAAGGTTGCTGACTACGACAAACTGCGCGCAGAACAGGCCGAGCGCCGCGAACGTGGCGATGTAGTGCAACTCGGTATTGGTCTATCTACCTATGTCGAGATCACGTTTGGCGGCGACAGCGAAAATGCCACGGTGACGATGAACCCCGACGGTACGGTCACCGTCCTAACCGGTACCTCACCGCACGGGCAGGGTCACGCGACGGCGTGGTCGATGTTGGTCTCTGACCAACTTGGTGTTCCGATGGACAAGATCACGGTGATCCACGGAGACACCGATCTAATTCCCAACGGTGGCGGCACCGGCGGCTCACGCTCGTTGCAGCTAGGCGGTGTCGCGGTTCAAGCAGCGACGAAAGATCTGGTTGAAGAAGCACTAAAGCGGGCTGCCGACGAACTCGAGGTCGATATTGCCGACCTGCAATTGGACGCGCGTCGCCAAGCGATCATCGTCAAGGGCACAACTACGTCGGTGACCCTAGCGAAACTCGCTGAATCTGAGCCGCTGTCGGCATACAAGGTCTGGAACGGCGAAGGTCAAACCTTTCCATTCGGTGCTCATGTCGCGGTGGTCGAGATTGATACCGAACTCGGCGATGTGCGTCTGCGGACTTTATATTCGTGCGACGATGCTGGATTTGTCCTCAATCCGGTGCTCTGCGAAGGTCAGCGATACGGCGGCATCGCGCAAGGCGCGTCGCAGGCGTTATACGAAGAGTTCATCTATGACGAGGATGGCAACCCGCTGACTGCGTCGCTGATGGACTATCCGTTCCCTTCGGCGGCAGACCTACCCTCGTTTGAACTCACACATCAGCAGACCAACACACCGCTCAATCCGCTCGGCTCTAAAGGTATCGGCGAGGCCGGCACGATCGGCGCCACACCCGCAGTGCAGAACGCCATCGTTGATGCACTGAGCCATTTGGGTGTGCGTCATGTGGACATCCCCGCTCACTCGCAGCGTATTTGGGAAGCGATCCGCGACGCACCCGCTCACTCGGCCACACCACAGTCCTAAGCCTCGAGCGCCTCGACGTGCGTCAGGTTTGCACACTCTGCAGCTCCAGAGCGTGTGCAAAAGTGACGCGCGTCGATCGGAAAGCTCACGGGCTGGAACAATGACTACGTGTCGCGACCTGAGACAACCTATTTAGCCGAGGTACATAGCAACCTAATGATCACGCCGCACATGCGGCGGATAGTGTTCGGTGGCGAGGGCTTGCGAGCATTCACCTCCAGCGGTATCGCTGATGAATGGATCCGGCTTTTCTTTCCCACGGTGGCCAACGAACCCGCTGTGTTGCCAGTAAGCCAAGGCAAGGGCTGGTCGTTTCCCGATGGCGTGCCGCGCGAAGGCAGGTGGTACTCCATCCGTGATCACGCCATTGAGACGCATCAGTTGACCATCGACATCGTCGATCATCCCGGCGGGATCGCGACCTCGTGGGCAGCTACTGCCAAAACCGGTGATCAAATTGCGATAAGTGGTCCAGATGGCCGATATGGCCCGGATGCGCCAACTGATTGGGAGCTCGTCGTTGCCGATATGACGGGGTTGCCGGCCGCCCTTCGTATCCTCCGCGAGCTACCAGCCGGCAAGCCGGCTCTGGCATTGCTTGAAGTACCAGACGCTTATGATGAACAGACAATCATCTCCGCTGGCCAAGTCGCGACGACCTGGATCCTAAATCCCGCTCATGGCAGCGGCGCTTCTCTGCTGCCGCAGGCTGTTCGGGCTACATCATGGCTTCGCGGAAGGCCATATGTCTGGATGAGCGCTGAAGCTGCGGCTACTCGAGACATGCGCACTTATATCCGCCGTGAACGCAGGGTGCCGAATGGTTGCGCCGATATCGTCGGCTACTGGTCACTCACCAGGGCTACCCGCTAACGGCAATCACCCGCCGGTTGAACTGTCCCTTATCCAGAGCGTAACGTGCCATAGGTAGACCGGCAAATACTTCAGCAAGATCAACGACGATCGGCGGCAGTCAAATGCGCAAAGTCAGCAGGATAACCATTGTCGCAGCATTGGCCCTCACCATGTCACTTAGCGCCTGCAGCACCAAAAGTAGCTCCTCTGGCACGGCCAAGACCGGGACCGGCGGCGTCAAGACCGATTATGGTGTCACCGATTCGACGATCAATCTCGGAGTGCTCGTCGACGAAAGCGGCGTATTCAAGGTCACCGGTCTCGCACAGGCCGAAGGAAACCAAATCTGGGCCAACGACATCAACGCCAGCGGCGGAATCTGCGGCCGACAGATCAAGCTCGATGTTAAGGATGATGGTTATAGCGCCGATAAGGCCGTCACGCTGTACGCCAGTATGAAAAATGACGTCGTCGGGATGCTCCAACTTCTGGGGTCGCCCATCGTGGCCGCACTCCGGTCGCAGATCGACGCGGACAATATGCTGTCCGTTCCGACGTCGTGGGCGACCGGAAACCTATCTAGCAAGGCAATCTTGCAGGTCGGTGCAACCTATGCGATCGAAATGATTAACGCCTTAGCCTACGTGCAGAAGAAAGGACTGATCCAGGACAAGGACAAGCTCGGCATCATTTACATTAAGGGCGAGTATGGCGGCGACGGTCTGCTAGGTGCTAAGCAGTTTACTAGTGAACACGGCCAAAATCTTGTGGAGGTACCGATCGCAGGTACCGATGAGGATATGAGTGCTGCGGTGACTCAGTTGAAGAGTCAGAACGTCAAAGCCGTGTTGGTCACCACGACTCCGTCCCAGACGGGGTCAGTGGCCACCCAGATGAAGGCGCAGGGAATCGGCGATTTACCGATCGTTGGAGTCAACCCGACGTTTGCACCTACACTCCTGAACACACCGGCCAAGGATGCTTTAGGCAACCTATATCGTGGACATTTTGTTGCGCCCATGTCGGCCGATATCCCCATCATTAAAAAGATTTCAAAGGAGTTTGCCGCGAAGTACACCGACCCGATCCAAGACGGTGTCAACGTGGGTTATGTATCCGGCCTGGCATATGCCGCAGTCCTCAAGCAAGCGTGCAAAGACAAGGACATGACCCGCCTGGGGGTGCTGACCGCGTCACGCAAGGTCAAAGTCGATACCGAGGGTTTGACCGCACCGTTGGATTATTCCAACCAGGGTCAGCCGGCCACCCGGGCGACTTATGTCGAGCAGGTTGACGCGTCGCTACCCGGTGGCGTGAAAATCGTCGGCCAGCTCAATGCCTCCAAAGAGGCAAAGGACATGACCATCCCGCCGAAGTAAGCGATGCAAGTTGTGCCATTCCTCGTCAGAATTTTGGGATGATCAGCGCGTCGAGCACTACCGCACCAGTTGGCATCGCCAGTACCGGATTGAGGTCGATGCTCGCGATCCGATCCGCATTGACCGCAGCGAAATAGGACATTTGTGAAAGCATTTTGGCCAACGCGCCGAGATCGCAGGCTTCACTGCCCCGCACTCCAGTCAACAATGCTGCCCCCTTGACGCCCCGGATCATTTCCAAGGCCTCGTGTTCATCGAACGGCGCTAATCGATAGGTCACATCGCCAAGCACTTCGACAAAGACGCCACCGAGCCCAAACATCACCACCGGACCAAAGGTGGGATCATTCTGCACGCCGATGATGGTCTCGACCCCGCCGGTCACCATGGGCGCGACGATCACGCCATCAATCCCAGCGGTCGGCACCGAGCGCGCGACTTGATCGATGATCCGAGCATATGCGTCGCCGGCGGCTTCAGCTGAATCAATATTCAGCAGTACACCGCCTATTTCTGACTTGTGCTGTATATCTGCTGACACAACCTTCAAAACGACCGGGAAGCCGATTTCGCTGGCCGCGGCTGCTGCTTCCTCAGGAGTTTGGACAAGAGCTTCGCGGACAACCTCAACGCCGATATCCGCGAGCAATCGTTTCGCGTCGTACTCGTTGAGGACCTGGCCGCCGAAAGTTGATGCGACCGGCGGAGCTATGGGCACGTCGCGCGATGCGGCACTGGCAAACCCGGTCGCGAACTTGCCGAGCCGGTGCACTGCGGCTACCGCTGCGGTCGGATCATCAAAAACGAGAATGTTCTCCTCGTTCAGTCGACGAGCGATCTGCGGCGTCGTGAGCATCGAGACAACGATGTGGCTATCGGGTGACCGACGCTTTGCTTGAACGAGCGCATCCGCCATTGAGTCCGCCCACGGTTGCAAGAGTCCGAGATAGGTCAAGAAAACAACCACTGAATCGTAGTTTCCCTGCGAGAGCACGACATCGAGAAACTGCCCGAACAATTTCGGGTCGTTCGTCGCCTGCGCGGTGGTGTCTACCGGATTGATCACCCCGGCCGGCGGCCACAATTCGTGCAAGGCGCGCTGGGCAGCCTCAGGCAACGGAGCCACATCCAGGCCGAGCTCAGCAGCTTGGTCGGCCATGAGGATTCCCACGCCCCCAGAACCGGTCAGTAAACCGATCTTGTTTCCACTCGGGAACTCTCCAGCCGAGCAGGCATACGCGGTGTCAATCAACTCCTCGATCGATTCGACGCGGCAAACGTTGTACTGATCGAAAAGCGCGTCATAGACGTTGTCGGCCCCTACCAGGGCGGCAGTGTGCGAGGCAACAGCCTGCG
This sequence comes from Antricoccus sp., assembly GCA_039923595.1. Classification (GTDB taxonomy): domain Bacteria; phylum Actinomycetota; class Actinomycetes; order Mycobacteriales; family Antricoccaceae; genus Antricoccus. Next base: position 4,880 of record JBDTCL010000068.1, read on the forward strand.
CACCGATTGCCGACCGACCAGTCTTCAACACGATGACAGGCTTGCGTCGATCGCGTGCGAGTGACAGCGCCGCCCTGAGCTTGTCCCCATCCCGGCAGCCCTCGATATACGCCGCGATGACGTTGACCGAATCATCCATCGCCAGATACGCCAAGCAGTCCGCGAACTCGATATCAGCCTCGTTCCCGGTAGTGACCCAGGTCTGAAAATCCAAACCGCGGGTACGCGCGACCGTCAAACAATGCGGCCCAACCGCACCACTTTGACTGACAAAAGCCACTCCGCTGCGGTACGTCCGATCGGACATATAGTCCACAACTGCCGAAAACGACGCATAGACACCCGTCCGACTGTTCACCGCGCCGATACAGTTCGGGCCGAGCACACGCATCCCACTCTGCTGCGCGAGCTGGCGGATTTGATTCTGCAGATCGGCGCCGTCCTGCCCCATTTCGGCGAATCCAGCGCTAAAGACAACCGCGGCCCGGACGCCGTGAGCGGCGCACGCTTTGAGAGCGGGCAGAACGCCACCGGTGGGTAACGCGATAATGGCCAGGTCCACCTGCGGCTCGATCTCATCCAACGAGGCAAAGGCCGGCAGTCCTTGCACGTGCGCATGCTTGGGATTAATCGGATAGATCGCGCCAGGGTAAGCGCCTTCTATCAAGAATTTGACTGGGCGACCACCGATCTTGGATGGATTAGACGAAGCGCCGAATACCGCGATCGACTTAGCCTCGAACAACGCATCCAAGCCATCGAGTGCAAACTTAGAGTCGATGTCCTCGGCTGCAGGCTTTGAGAGCGTCACTGCGGTTTCCTTACCTGGGTAGCAAACGCAGAATCGGTCGCCGCACCAGTCAAATTCACTGGGATTCAGGCCTTCTCCAGCGCGAGCTGTGGTCGATTAGATGTATGGAACCGAGCGTGCAAATTTTAGCCGCTGCCGCTTCGGTCACAGTGATCGCACTTTCGCTGGGCGCACGCAGAGTTCCTCGACAGCTGCGCGGTGCGTCATGCAATGTAACCCTGGGCGGCAAAGCGGAGTTCCAACACGCTCCCGACCACTCACGTCCGCGCACTCAATAACAGCTTCATGATCGACTGCGGCGGTGCAACCGCTGGCGCGGCGAAGCTCACGATCCGGGGTGAGTCAGGCACCTGCACTCAAGGTCAGTAGATTACGCTCGCCCAACTCGCACTCACGTGCTCCAGCGGCAAGGCCGACGAAGTCAAGTTCAGCATCACCGCAGGTTAAACGGCAAGGAGAGTGAAGGTTGCAGAACAATTGTGGCGCGACTGAGGAAAAACACGATGATTGCGCACCTTGTGCTTTAGGCTCCGCACATGAGCCGAGCAGCTATCGACCCTGAAGACGTCCGCGCACCAGCCACCAAAGGCCAGGTTGTTGCTTGGGCATCCTGGGATTGGGGATCGGCAGCCTTCAACGCGGTACTGACCACTTTTGTCTTTTCCGTGTATCTCACCACGTCAGTCGGCGCGGATCTGCCCGGCGACACCAGTGCCACGACCTGGCTCTCGTGGGCGATCGGTATCGCAGGGTTTTTTGTAGCGGTACTCGCACCGGTCATGGGGCAGCGCTCAGATGCCGCCGGGCATCGTCGCAGGTCATTGGCGATCTGGACGACGCTTGTCGTACTCGCCTCGTTCGGGCTGTTTTTCGTCCAGAACAACTACCACTATCTGTGGTTCGGTTTGGTGCTGCTTGCCTTCGGAACGGTCTGTTTCGAGTTAGCGAGTGTTCCGTACTACGCCATGCTGCGGCAGGTGTCGACGCCAAGCAATATCGGTCGGATCTCCGGTCTCGGTTGGGGCGCTGGGTATTTGGGCGGCATCTTCCTGTTGCTGTTCTGCTATACCGGCTTCATCGTCGGCGACGGTCCGACTCGCGGCTTCTTCGGTGTGAGCACCGAAAACGGTTTCAACATCAGGATCATCGCGCTGCTGGCGGCGGTCTGGTTCGCCGTTTTCGCGCTGCCGGTGTTTTTCAAAGTGCCCGAGATTCATGGCGCGCCGGAGGCGACTCGGCGCAAAAACTTCTTCGCCTCATATAAAGACTTGTGGCTTAACCTCAAGGATCTTTACCAGAGCGACCGGGACGTCCTGCGGTTTTTGATCGCAAGCGCGTTCTTCCGCGACGGTCTCGCCGCAATTTTCACCTTCGGCGCGGTGCTGGCATCCACCGTGTACGGCATTCCGGCTGGTGACGTCCTCATTTTCGGCGTGGCTGCGAACATAGTGTCCGCCATCGGCGCATTCACCGCCGGGCGATTCGACGACAAGTTTGGTCCTAAACCCGTCATCGTGCTGTGTTTGACCGGACTGATCATCACCGCGATCATTCTGCTATTTGTCAGTGGACCGACTATGTTTTGGATCTTCGGTCTGATCCTCACTCTATTCGTCGGACCGGCGCAGGCCAGCGCGCGAAGTTACGTCGCACGGATCGCCCCACTAGGCAGGGAAGGTCAGATCTTCGGTCTGTACCAAACCACCGGGCGGGCTGTCTCGTTCATCGCACCGACGCTTTTCGGCCTGTTCATAACGATCTTTCATGCCGACCGTGCTGGCATCGTCGGCATCATCCTGGTCCTGGTCGTGGGGCTCGGGTTGCTGCTTCGGGTACGACCAGCGCGCGATAAAGCACTGGCTGATCATGAAGTTGACGCCCAATCGCCTTAGCCGTCCCCAACAGGTAGGTTTGGACAATGGCTATCGATCCGCGCGCGGGACAGCCCGCCCAACCGGCTGATCTCGTCGATCTCGACGTGCTCGTCACTGCATATTACGAAAAACGCCCAGATATCAGCGAACCATCGCAGCG
>JBDTCL010000069.1:0-7145 GCA_039923595.1 Antricoccus sp.
GTGCTATATGCGAAGGAGGTCTCCGTGCAATTGATTCCGAACGGAAATGCGCCCAGCCACTACATGAAATCTCTGGACAGCCCCTCGGTGACGGTACTTTTCAGAGAGGACGATGACGCGGATATCGGCATGGTCCGCGTCGATATACCGCCCGGTGCTGGCATGCCGCAGCACCGCCATAACGGTTCGGACGTCATCCTCACTCCGGTCGCTGGCGCGGTCCGAGTGATTAAGGAGGGCGCAGCCACTGATGTGCAGGTCGGTGATGTGCTGTTGATTCTCAAGGACGAAATCGTGGAACTGACTAACCCCCACGACGATCCCGCGGAGATCACCGTCACCACGACTCTGCCGCACCTCTCATGGTCACCGGTGCCGTCTACACCTGTGCAATCCGACCTGTGACGAGGGTGAACACCGCCTCGCATCAGCGAGTAGCTGTCCGAACTGACCGGCCTCGATCATCGACCGGACCGATTCTAGCGGCTCGTACAATCAGTAGTGAGCACGTCGGCGTCGAACTGAATCTCCCCGGCGTCACATGCGCCGCTGCGTCAGTTCCGCGAAATTCTTCTGCCGGTAATCCAGTGCCACCTCAGCCGTCCACACCCGCACGGCCAGATCCGATTGACCAGAAGTCAAACCCGAAGCGGGATCGGAGTTCATCATCGGCTGCATCATTGATCGTGCATGAAAGTCGAACCAATGCTCTCGCTCACCGATCACGACTTCGCGGATCTGCTTTTCCATCGCACCCCCGCGACCGCGTCCGGTTGGCGGTCTCGCTGGGCGTCTTCTGAGTCCTCTTCCAGTGCATTTCTAGACCATCCCAATTTGAGCACTGCGACAGCTACAAAAGCAATTCGCTCGCCAGAATTAATCACGGGAAAAGGTGTGATAAATTGCGAAGAGAGGTAGTCAGGTAAGGCATGCCTCACTTAAGAAGTAGGAAGGTTTTCCGTGCAACAAATTACGAAACACGACGCCCCCGTTCACTGCGCCCACTTCCCCGACAGCCCCGCGGTCACCGTTCTTTTCGGCGAGGACGACAGTGCCGACATCGGCATGGCAACGGTCCACATTCCCGCAGGAGCGGGAATGCCGCCGCACCGACACAACGGTTCAGATGTGATCCTTACGCCGATCTCCGGCGCGGTCCAAGTCACCAAGGGTGACGAGGTCATCGACGTACGGCCCGGGGATGCGCTGTTGATCCTTAAAGATGAGACCGTCGCTCTTGCTAACCCACATGAGGATCCGGCCGAACTGATTGTGGCTGCCGGGCCGGCGTCCTTCCTCGCGACCATCCGCAAATGGCCTCAGGTCGACACCGCATTAGTCACGAGATAGAACATTAGGCTCCTCGGCGACCCTTAGACCTGTCGCGTGATGAGTTGGTTCGCGTGGTTCATATCGCTGGCGGTAGCCGAAGAACTCGTGGCCCCTTTCGCAACCGCAATCGGACCGGTACCTGCAACTCGGCTAGGGCCAGCTATTTCATAAGGATCCGGATAACGATCGCAACGGCTAGCAGTGCCGCGAGCCCAATCATCATGGCGCCCTGGTATTTATTTCGGCGACGGTCATGAGGAGCGATAATCAGCAGACAAGCCACCAGCGCACCGGTAATTCCGCCTGCAAAAAGCGCGATTGCCGAGGATTGGATTCCAAAGACCAAGTATGCAGCGATGTCGAAAACACCAACGCCGAGCAGTGCCCACACCCGAAAACCGGCGCGACGTGAAACCACCAGCGCCGCTCCCACGAGGCCCAACGCGTTCGGTACACCAAGAGCAAACCGGGAGACTTGTGGTTCGGCATACATCACCGCCGCAGATGTTGCCAGCGCGAGGATCACAAGCGTCACAATGTAGCGGCTCGGGCCCCATCGAGACTCCACTTCTGAGCCCACGACAATCAGAGTCAGCAGCGTGGCAAGCAAGCACACGATATTGGTATGCAGCAGGCCAGCAGTCGCCACCCGCCAGACTTGCCCATCCTGGACGGAAATCGGGTTCAGTGCAAGGCTAGTGAACGACGGTGCGCTCGACTGATCCATGACCGTGGTCGCATCGGCCAGAAGGTTGAAGCCAAAGATCACCGCAAGTACCACCGCAAGGATCGCGCTGACCATCCACGGCCGAGGGAGCGGTGAATAGGTGTTGTCGCGCACCACGCGTTGCTGTGCGGCCATCTATCCCCTCACATCGCTGCCTCAAACGATCAGGCTAGCCGACCGTGCGCACCGCCGCAGGGAAGCTCTCGGCTCGGCGCCGGTCGGCGGTATCAACTGCCGATCCGGCGGGCCGTTCTCTGCATGACGAGCGCAACGAGGCCGCCGACGATGAAGCCGCCGGCATGGGCCGCGAGAGAAATTCCAGGCAACAGGCTAATACCTAAATTGAGCAGCAAGATCATCAACAGCGGCCGCAAGTCGGCTTTGCGACCAATCAGTACTACCGCGGCTGCACCGAACAATCCGAACACTGCTCCAGATGCGCCAGCGACGACTGCATTCGGGGTAAAAATCCAGACTGCGATCGAGGCACCTACGCCACTTACTAGATACACCACGGCGAATCGAACCGAACCGAAAAACCGCTCGACGTCACTGCCTAGCAAATAGAGCGACAACATATTGACCGCGATATGCGTCGGTCCGTAATGCAGGAAGGCCGAACCGATCAGCCGCCACCATTGTCCGGCGTCGACCGCCGGACCCCACATCGCTAAATCAAGAAAGATGCCGCTGCGCTGATTATTGGTAATACTCCGTGCGTCGATACAGGTAGCGGCATACATCAGTACATTCAGTGCGATCAAAATAATGGTGACCGTGCCGTGTTTGCGCAGCCACTTGCGCCCCGTCGCCAACGAGGATGGCCCGCGGACTGTCGCACGACCATCGGCCATACAGTCTGGACACTGAAAGCCAACTGCTGCAGAGGTCATGCACTGCGGGCAGATTGGCCGGTCGCAGCGTGTACAGCGAATCTGGGTCGTTGTGCCGCGGTGCCGATAGCAGTGAACTACCGGCTCCGCAGGTCGTCCATTAGGTCCAGATTCGGGCCCTGGGACTTGGTTAGCCAAGGTCAGCCAACTACTTCTCGATACTCACTGAATTGATGACAACCTCTTCGAGGGGCCGGTCCGAAGCATCGGTGGGTGCCGATTCGATCGCGTCCACGACAGCCTTGCTCTCATCGTCGGCAACCTCACCAAAAATGGTGTGCTTGCCCTGCAACCAGGTCGGCTCCGTTGTCGTGATGAAAAATTGCGAGCCGTTGGTGCCCTTACCCATGCGCTTGCCGGCATTGGCCATCGCGAGCATGTACGGCTTGTTGAAGGCCAATTCGGGATGGATTTCGTCGTCGAAGGTGTAACCGGGCCCGCCCATGCCATTTCCTGCCGGGTCGCCGCCTTGGATCATGAATCCACTGATCACCCGATGAAAAATAACCCCGTTATAGAGCGGTGCGGTAATTTTCTCACTGGTGTCAGGATGGGTCCATTCACGGGTGCCTTCGGCCAGTTCGACGAAGTTCCGGACAGTTTTTGGCGCGTGGTTCTCAAACAGCGTGACCTTGATGTCACCTTTATTGGTGTGCAGCGTGGCGAACAATTACGTCTCCTTCCAGGAGGGTTGGTCGGTTTTAGCAGGCCTCAGCCTAGGGGACTGCGGTGAAAACCTGCGTAGCGATCTCGGTCGCTTCGAGCGAGCTCTCTTGATTAATCGCTACATACACGATGGTATTACCACGATATGCCGCAAACACCGTCATATTCTGGCCCTGCTTGACCAACACCGAACCGCCATCACCAATCGTCACTGGATTACCGCCCGGCGCGAACGCGAGTGCCTGCGCCTTGGCGCTCACCGCGTCTGCGACCGCTGCAGTGCTGATCGTTGCAGCCGTCGCCTTATCCAGTCCGATAAATACGCACTGTGGCAATGGCCCAAGCGCGGGCCCAATGCTGGTGACCTGCACCGTTTGGATTTTTTCACCCACGGTGTCTTCGACGAAGGTCGTATCGAGGTATGGGCACGGTCCGGTCGCAACTGTGGTGACCGGCGCGGCAGGTGCCGATGAGCTCGGTGGCATGCTGGAGGAGGACGTCGTGCTCGGGGTGCTTGATCGATCCGGGGCACCGCCATTAGACGTGGCGCAGCTGACAAGCGCCAACGCACAAACGGCGACGGCGACCGGCAGCAAGCGTCGCGAAAACATGTTGGATAGTGTACGAGCGATCTGAAGGAGTTTGTCCAATGACCGGTACCCAAGAAACCCAGCAATCCGATAGCGGCACCGGCGGGGATGCGGTGGCAGCAGCACTGCGAGCTCTCGGTGTCGATACCGTCTTCGCGATTGCGTCGATTCATAACCTGCCGATACTCGATGCGCTGGTGCGCGCCGGCCAGTTCACCATCATCGACTGCCGCCACGAACAAAACGCCGTCCATGCCGCCGATGGATACTCCCGCTCGACCGGCAAACTTGGGGTCGCCATTACCTCAACCGGCCCTGGCGCGGCTAATGCCTCGGGTGGGCTTTTTGAAGCGATGTTCGCCTCATCGCGGGTACTCATGCTCACCGGTCAGGTGGAAAGCGCGTATTACGGCGCCGGACGAGCATTTGTTCATGAAGCAGAGCAACAGCTCCCCATGCTCGCCGCGTTAACCCGACAAGTGTGGTCGGTGCGCCGCGCCGAGGACATCGGCCAAACGGTGCTCGATGCCGGTCGGTCAGCTTGCGCCGGACGACCTGCGCCGACAGCGGTGGAGATTCCCATTGATCTGCAATTCGCTGAGATCGGCGGTGACCTCGCCTCCGTAAGTGTGTCCCGAACCCAACCCCCAGCCGCGCGGATCGAAGCTGCGGCGCAGCTTCTGAGTACTGCTGAGCGGCCCATCATTTGGGCGGGCGGTGGTGTCAACCACGCTGGCGCGGCCGACGCCCTCCTGGCCCTGGTCGAACGACTGCAGATCCCGGTAGTCACCTCCATGGCTGGTCGCGGCGCGATCAGCGAGGAGCATCCGCTCTGCGTGGGTGCGCTCGTTGTCGAGCGCCCGGTACGCGAACTGCTGGCCGAGGCAGACGTCGTGCTCGCGATCGGTACCCATTTCCATATGATCAATACCGCGTACTGGACGATTGAGCTTGGCGGAAAACTTATTCACCTCGACGCTGATCCACGGGTCTTTGATCGTTCCTATAGCACTGATGTACGGATTATCGGCGATGCGCTGGTGAGCATCGAGGCGCTCGATCAGGCGATCGGCCAGACCGCAGCCACCAGCGATTGGGTCGATCGGGCGGCTGCCGCAGGCGCAGTTGCGCGAGCTTCAGTGCGCGAGCAGATCGGACCGCAGTGGTGCACCATCATGGACGCGATTCGAGACGCGCTGCCCGACAACAGTCCTATCGTCCGCGATGCGACGATCCCTGCCTATACGTGGGGCAATCGACTGTTGCCCATTCGCACCTCACGAACCTCGATCATGCCCATGTCCAATGCGATCGGCCCTGGCCTGCCGCTTTCTATCGGCGCCTGCATTGGCAGTGGCCAGCGAACGGTGGTGCTGCACGGTGATGGCGGGATCATGTTGTCCATCGGCGAGTTGCCGGTGCTCGCGCAGTACAACCTGCCACTTACTGTTTGCGTCTTCAACGACCACGGTTATGGCATTCTGCGGGCGATCCAGGGTGCAACATACGACGGCGACTTGCATGATGTTGATTTGGCGACGCCAGATTTCGCCGCGCTGGCCCGCTCCTGCGGCATTGAGGGAGTCTCAGTGTCGACCGCAGAAGACTTTGCAGCTGCCTTCGCCGCATCAGTGCAACGGGATGGCCCGACGGTCATTGACATCGACATTCGCGCCTTTCCAAAACTCATCTATGGCGGCAAGCAGCGACTGCTCACCTGAGCCGTCCTCCCATAGGGACGACGTCTAGACGCTAGCTGACGTCGCGGGCATCCAGGGTGAGGTTGTGGGCCTCGGCGTCCGGCTCGGTGATTCCGAAACTGATAATCCGCGTCGGGTGGAGCCGGATCAATGCACTTGCGCAATCACCAGCGACAATAGCTTCGGCCTGGCCACGAATCTCAACGCACCGAACGCGCCATGGGCTCACGGACGCGAGATCATCAACGACAAAGGCAGCCTTCCCGTTCGCCCCGACGTTCCGGAACTTCCGGCTCTTCTCCAAGTTGTACCCGTCAATATCGATGCTGCCGACCTCCGCGTTATAGCTGAAGCCAACCGGGCTGTTCTGCAGCGTGCCGTCGGGCTTTTGCGTTGCGAGACGACCAAGCCGTTGAGTGTCGAGGTAGGCTAGTTCAGCGTCAGAAAACATAACGCAACGGTACGCCCGCCCTCTCACCGCAAGTCTCAGTTCCTCGAACCAGACCTCTCGATCTCCATCTGGCCTCAGAGGAATTGATCGTCGCTCATTGGTGTTGATCGTTTGGCCGCCCTGAAACGTCGAACGAGATTGTTCCGATTGCTCAATGAGTGATGGCATCGCTGATATATCGACTGTTTCAGCTGTTAGCTCGTCGACGATCCGTCCTACGCGGTACGTCCTTGCCCCACCACGACATCGTGCCAACAGATACCAGCGACTGCTCGCACGAACTAGCCCATTCGGATCAACAGCGCGTTGGGTGCGAACTCCGTCCGCTATATCGCGGCGCCCTGAATTGGGTGAGCGAGCTTCTTGAAGCAACGGAACTCGGCGCGCTCAATGATCCAACGCTGTGTTCAGCGTTTTCGGTGCGCGGGCTCGCCGGGCACCTCGTTGCCACCGTGCGGCGCGCCCGGGTCCTCGGCGAAGGCGGGGAGGTGCACGCGCATCCGCAAGTCATCAACAGGATCGAAGATTTCAGCGCCGCCTATCGCGCGGAAATTGAGCAACTTTGGGACCGTAGGCGATAACGACGCCTTTCTCGGTGAAACAGTCAATTAACGATGGGGCGCATGCCCGGGCTTCGCCGCCATCATGGGATATACCAACGAAACTCGGGTACACGGTTGGATCTCGCCGTCGCTACGGGCCAGCCGAGTGAAGCGCCAGCGGGCCTCGTCGAGGCGCTTCTCGCGATGGCAACGCGGATGATTCCAGCGAATCCACGCGGCAGTG
>JBDTCL010000070.1:0-11794 GCA_039923595.1 Antricoccus sp.
AACCAGACCGACAGATATATCGACTCGCCGTTGAGCGGTTAGGCCTCGCAGCGGGTGACTGCGTGTTTATCGATGATATGGCAGGTAACGTAACGGCAGCAGTGGCGTGCGGCTTGGTCGGCATCCATCACCTCAGTGCGCGCGAAACCATCGACCAACTTGAAGCGATCTTTGCTCTCACCGTGATCAACGATGCTGACTGGCATGATGAGAGCTAGAGACGAAAAGGAGCATTGATGGTCGATCGACTGCGCGCTGTAGATGCCTCCTTCCTCTATGCCGAGAACGCGACAACACCGATGCATGTCGGTGAAGTCTTGATCATGTCGCCGCCGCGCGGCGGATTAAGCTACGAGCGGTTCGTTACGCTGGTCAATGATCGCCTCGCGCTCGTGCCGCGTTACCGTCAACGGATTATGCAAGTCCCTGGCCGAATTGCAAATCCGGTCTGGGTCGATGACACCGAGTTTGATATTTCTTATCATGTGCGCCGGTCGGCCCTGCCGGCACCGGGCAGCAACGAGCAGCTCGCTGAACTAGCCAGTCGATTGATGTCTCGCCGCCTAGATCGTGATCGACCTTTATGGGAAGCGTATTTTGTGGAAAACCTCAAAGGTGGCCGAATCGGGCTCATCGTAAAAGCCCATAACACTCTGGTAGATGGAATCGCGGCCCTGGGCATCAGCGACATTCTGCTCGACAACGCCAAAATAACACCGATTCCGTCAGCGCTGGAATGGCGACCCAGACCGACGCCGAGCCCGGTCCAGCTGATGGTTGATGCGGTGAAGGATTATGCGCAACATCCGCGTACCGCTGTCGAGACGATCCGCACCGGCGCGACGGACGCGCGAGCCACAATGTCGCAGATCGTCGAAACGGTGGGCGGAGCCGTCGCCGCTGCACGCAGCGTAGCCAGGCCACCTGAACCCAGTCCACTCAATGTGCCCATCGGATCAGCGCGCAGATACGCCATTGTGCAGACTGATCTCGCGCCGTACCGAGCGATCCGCGAGCGGCAAGGTTGTTCGGTCAATGATGTTGCTCTTGCAGTGGTGGCAGGGGCATTGCGCACCTGGCTATTGGCGCGAGGCCAGACCGTCCGTAACAGCACTATGTTGCGCGCGATGTTACCGACAACCGTCCGTCGCACCGCGCCGAGCGGGCAACGCAGTCAGTCGATCTCGGCGCTCTTTGTTGACTTGCCCATTGGCGAACCGCACGCCCTCATCCGACTGTCGCAAATTACCTTCGCGAACTCTGCGCATCGCACCTCTGGCCAGGCCGTCGGCGCCCAGGCATTGATTAATCTCGCCGGCATCGCACCACCGACATTGCATTCCCTAGCGGCACGTGCAGCGACCAAACGCACCGATCGCATGTACAACCTGGTGATCACTAATGTGCCCGGACCGCAGCGTCCGCTCTATATCGCTGGCTGCCGCGTCCGGGAGATGTATCCCGTCGTGCCACTCACCGGCAATCAAGCGCTCGCGGTCGGACTGACCTCCTACAACGGCAAGGTCTTTTATGGGTTGAATGCAGACCGAGACGCGATGGGTGATGTCCACGAACTCGGTGTGATGATCGAAGAGTCGTTGAGCGAATTGACTGATCTATGCCAATGAGAGCGACGTTTGTACCCGCCGTAGCCGGCGATTTGCTGCAGCTGGCTGATGGTGCGTTTATTGCGCTCACGGACCGGTTCAGCGGCGATGAGGTGCCAGATTCGTCGGACTCTGATGCTCGTGAGATGGCTGACTTCGAGGCCTTGCAGCAGGCTGCTGCTGCCAGCGCACAATTGATTGTTGAGTCCGCAGACGTTGCGCGACGTATCGTGCTATCGATCGAAACTGATGCCAAAATGCTCAGTATTGCCGATATCGTGGCGATCTATGTTGATGAACAGGGTGCCCAATCAGCAGTCACAACCGTAACTGATGCGGTCCGGGCGGGCACAGACCCAAGCGAGCAACAGTTCGATGCGATGGAGGAATGCTTCTTGCTTTGGCACGGACCGTCGGAGCTGGCGAGCATTATCGATGAATTAGGGGTGGCGCTGTGATGAGCGCTGAGGATCTTGCAACGATATTTAAGGCAAGCGCGCGCGCTCAGCGTCGGTCTCGAATCAATGCCGCGCTGCTGCGTGGCATGGCGGGGGATCTTGAAGCAGGCGGGCTTATGGTGGCCCTGCTTAAGGACATCACAGATGGGGCAGCCTCTGACGGTCAGCTGTTACTGACTGCCGAGTTGCCTGCTCGCCTGACCACCGCCGTGCACGCCGTAGCGCTTCGAGGACAAAACCCGATCGCCGAGGTGTATCCCAGCGTCGGCGGCCACGGTGCGTTGCACGAAGTTTGGCCAGTGGCGCGTGCCGTGATGACCGAACAGCCGACACTTTTTGCCTCAATTGCGCTGCAACCGAATCGTCGCAGTGAGCCTGCCCGCGCCGCAATGCTCTGGGCAGCCTTGGCCTATCTCGGTGCCCAGCATTCTGAACCAGTACGCCTTTTTGATGTTGGCTCCGGCGCGGGACTCGTGCTGGCCTTTGACAGTTACCAGCAGCAAATCTTCGGTGAGCAGATCGGCGACCCGCAGAGCCCCGTCGACCTGGGCCATGTGTGGCGAACTCCGCCCGACGTCGACTTCGCAGCAGTACCGCCGATTGTGAATCGACGTGCGTGCGATGCACTTCCGGGAAATCCCGCGAATCCACAATACGTGCGAGAGCTAGTCGCTTATCTCGCACCGGATGTACCAGAGCAAATCGCGCGATTAACTGCGGCGTGTCAGTATGTCGCTCATCAGCAGCTTCAGGTGGACAAATCGCTGGCGTCGACTTGGCTACCGCGAGGCATCAGCTGGCCTCGTGCTGATGCGCAGTCGGTGATCTGGCATAGCGACTTGGTGCTGTCGATGACGGTGCCCGAACGGACCGAGTTTGCCTCGCAGCTGCTAGCTGCGGCGAGTCGGGCCACTGACACTGCACCGTTTACGACGATAAGTTTTGAACCTGTCGGCGCAGATGTCCTGCTTTATCAGGATCCGGTGGGTGCTGCCGTGCGATCGGGCGAATTGCAGATAAATCCGAATGAGTACGAATTGCGGATTAATCGCTGGCCCGAAGCCACCTCGACCGTGCTCGCTAGTGCCGAACCAAACGGTGAGTCGGCGAGTTGGTTGTTGAGCGCCCCGGCATAAATAGCGGACAATGGACTCATGAGCGAATCTGCACCTGGGAATATGCGCGACCGACCAGTTTTGGTTTACGACGGCGACTGTGGAATTTGCACGCGATGCGTGTCGTTCGTCGAGGATCATCTGTGCGGCGACAAGATCACGATAGCGGCCTGGCAACACGCTGATTTAGCCGCTTTGAAACTGAGCCAGGCGGAGTGCGAAGCAGCCGTCCAGTGGGTCAGCGCGGAGGGTCAAGTCCGATCGGCGCATCTCGCGGTCGCTGACCTGCTGCGTTACTCCGGCGGTCTATGGCGCATTCTCGGTCTGCTGATCACGCTGCCGATCATCCGTTCCATCGCCGCGATCGTCTATCGATGGATCGCCGCTCACCGTGACCGGTTGCCCGGCGGCACCCCCGCGTGCGCGATGCCCGCGCATCTGCGCCCAGGTGCAACGAACATCACCCCAAGGCAATAGCGACAAGATCGCGATGCAATGCGGCAAGAAAATGATTGTCAATGTCGCATAGGTACCAATATGAAACAGCAACAACCCGGTCACAAGCAGCATCCGCGCCTTTGCCGAGCGACACAGCAGCATCAACGGGGAAAGTAGTTCGCAGGCCATCATGACGAACTGGACGATGACGAGCATGTACGGCACGCTAAGCATCCAGTGCGAAAAGAACGTTCCGCGCCGCACCACCGCCCGAGTGATCGTCGCGCCGGTTGGCCAGTCAATGCCACCGAAGCGGAGCTTCGCCACCGATGACAAAAAATAGGTCAGCATGATCGCGAGGAACACCATTTGGAATGCCCAACCGGCCCGTTCACTGAGCCGGCGGTCACCCAGTTTTGCAGGACCGATCGTGGGTAGGACGAACAGCAGGATTAGATAGGCGTATCGATCATGATCGACCTTGCCGTATGACATGCCGATGATCATCCACAGCAAGTAACAGATCGCGACGATGCTGCCGGTCCATCGCGGCTGCCAGCCGGTGGCGGCGATGAGTGCCGCAACGACGAGAATCCACTGCAGCGTGGTGACATAGCCATACGTCGGGACAGGCAAGTGCAGCAGCTGCGAGATGGCCAGCGGCCGATAAAACTCACTCGGCGCCGTTGCTTTTGCGGCCACATAAGTGGTGGTGAGGAATACATCGATCAGAATAAAAAGGTAGGCAACAACGCGCATGAGTGCAACGCGGTGTAGCGGCACCGGCGAGAGGAACCATCGCAAGAGTGGTCCGCGCTCAGTCATGGCATCTTCCACGTGGCCACGATTTTATCGACGTATTTCTTCGTTTCCAGGCCGTTGTGCAAAGTGGTATCCCTGATGACCACATCAATTTGCACCAATGACGATTTGGTCGGGTTATTCTTCGCATACCGAGCGGCGATGTCTGCCAACAACGCCGGATCGGTCTTCATCTTCGGCAATGAGCCCTCAAGATCGGCCCGGCGCAAACCCACTGAGCCCGCCGAAACCGGGACCCGGATCCCGCCGGTGTTAACCCCCTCTAGGCGCAGCGAATTGACGATCCCGTTGGGGTCGTTGCGGGTGGCGTACATCCGAAACGGGCCAGCGGGAAAATCGGTGTCAGACCCAAAAAAGGTGCCAAACAGGGTTGCCGCTAGCACTACTAGGGTCGCAACCACGCGGATCCCCACTGACGTCGCGCCGAGGGGTCGACCCGCATCAGCGACGCGATCGTCGATATCTGGAGTGTCAGTTGTTGTCATTGGCCTCTATTGTGCCCAGTTCTGTGTCTGGCGCGCGTTCGATCGGCCGATTGCGCGGCGAATATGTTGATAAGTGGCGCACTCTTGCGCGTGCGGTCGATATTGGTGCACAGCCGAGAAATTCCCAGGTCATATAGTTCTGTTCAATAGACGTTCTTTAGACGCATTTTTTTGGAGGATTTTATGCAGTTCGGTCGTTACTATGAGCAATTTGAAATTGGCGATGTGTACAAGCATTGGCCAGGCAAGACAGTCACCGAGTATGACGATCACCTATTTTGCTTGATCACGATGAATCACCATCCGTTGCACCTAGACAGTAATTATGCCGAGAAGACCACCGATTTTGCCAAGAACGTAGTGGTCGGCAATTACATTTACTCTCTGCTGTTGGGAATGTCCGTCGCAGATGTCAGCGGCAAGGCAATCGCCAATCTTGAGGTGGAATCGCTGCGTCACATCGCGCCGACCTTCCACGGCGACACCATCTATGGCCAGACCACAGTGCTCGACAAAACTCCATCAAGATCGAAGTCTGATCGCGGTATCGTTTATGTCGAAACTATCGGCTATAAGCAGGATGGCGAAGTCGTGTGTACCTTCCGCCGCAAGGTGATGGTGCCGACGCGGGAATACATTGACGCGCGCGGCGGAGAGCAGCCGGGCCGTCCGGAGCCAAAAATCAGCAGCTGATCGTCGAGGTCACGGCCGCGCCACGCCGATACGGCTCTCGTCAAAATGAGTTGCTACCGGTACGGTGTTACTTAAGTGATGCCTGTTATCGGTGTGACTAGAGTGTCGTTCGTTGCTCTAGTGCTGATTTCTTCCTCTGGTATCCGTGGCCGTGGGAGTGTGCGATGAGCGTGAAGAAGATCATCGGTCTGCTTCTGCTCGCGTTTGTGGTTTTCTTTGTTGTTACGAACCCATCAGGGGCATCGGATCTGCTGAAGAACATCGGCTCGGGTTTGAAAAACGTCGCACAGTCGCTGACTTCGTTCGTGCAGAGCATCGGATCCTGAACGGACTGAACAACAATGGCGCGAACTGCTCAAACGATCGGCGATGAACTGCCGGTAGCGAGCGGCCTCGGAGATCCTGGCCGATACCTGCTTCCGAACGAACGAGCGCGAGTCGCCGTCCGCAGGCACGTGCTTGTCCTCGCTCCAGCAATTGCTGAGACGATCGGATTTATCGCTGTCGCACTCACACTTCTCTGGTTATTTCCGTGGGTTGGCTTGATTCACACGTTGAGCGCGCTGGTAATTCTGTGCGCCGCAGTGCGATTCGGTTACCTCGTGCTGGAATGGCGAATGGATCGCATTGTGGTCACCGAGCAGCGGATGATGGTCGTCGGCGGCGTGTTGACCCGCCGGGTAGCGGCGATTCCATTGCTGAAGGTGACCGATTTGACGTACGCGAAGCCGTTGATCGGTCAACTATTTGGCTACGGCACTTTTGTGGTCGAGTCTGCCGGGCAGGATCAGGCCTTCAGTCAGCTGGATTATTTGCCGCGTGCCGACTGTCTCTATCGGCAGGTCTCTAATTTGCTGTTCAGCGATCAACGCCCTGGCTATGTTGCTGTGCCACCTGAACCGCTGGGTGGATCATCTGCACAACTGCTGCCTCGCAGCCTTGATGACACGGATCGATTCGCACTGCCCGATTTCGACGCTCCCGCGCAAACCGAACACTCGCACTCGACAGAGCACGACTACGCAGCGCAACCAGCCGACTATCCGAGTGCCAAAACTGAGTCATCATGGCAACCACGACCGGTGGACCCGCTATGCGAGCAACGAGCGCCGCGATGGACAAGACGCACTACTCGTGGGGGACGATAGCGCCCATCAATGTCGCTGCTGGCTTAACCGGCCCAAGGGTCTGATCACGATACGGTAGTCAAGTGAACTCTGATCACAGCAGCGCGCGAGTGCGCGGCACTCTGCTCACCACTGCCGCTGCAGTGGTGATGTCTTTTTTGGCTCTGGTGCTGACTGGATTTCCAGCGCATGCCGACGCGCGCACCGACGTCGCTGCAGCAGTAGCAAAGTTCCAAGCAGGTTCGCACATTTTTTTATCGCCCGCTGCCGGTCAGCAACTCGACCAAGCAGCGTTGACCGCCAAAATTGGGAAGTCGCCGATTTATATGGCGGTCGTCGGAGCCAACCAGAATCTCTCAGATGCAAACAGCGCGATCATCAAGGCTGGACTGCCGAGCGCGACCATCGTGGTGATTTCCGGTACCCAGTCCACCGCCCAATCAGCGGTGCTCTGCTCAGGAGTGGCTACCAAACTGCTGAGCGAGACCCGCGCCAAGCACAACGAGGTTGCTCAGGGTGAGTTAACGAACTGGCTCGTCGACTATGTGGCTGCGGTTGCTAAGGCGCCGACCCAGACCGCGGCCAAATGCGGCGCCACCGACAGCGGAGCGGTGAGCACCAGCCCTGATTCGGGCCTAATACTGCCTTGGACGATTGCGATCGGCGTGCTTGGCCTCGCCGGTGGCATGTACTTGATCAGTCGTAAGAAGAAGCGACGTAGCGCCGCACTGCGCGGTCGTCATCAACAGGTCGGGCAGTTGTATGATCAGCTGGAAAATGATGTTCGACAGCTTGCTGATAACGGCAATCCGATCGCGGGTCAGGCGTTGGCCGATGCCGCCGAACGCTGCCAGGTAGCTGGTGGCATGCTCTCGACCGCGCAGAGCGATTCCGAATACGACATCGCCCACCGCGCGTGCCTTGAAGGACTGGCAGCGTCGCAGGCGGCGCGCGACGTCCTTGGCGTTGCGCAGCGCCGTGATGTGCCGTCGATAGTGAATCCTGATAATGAGCATCTGCAAAGTGCCACAGAGGTGCGACTAGGCGAGCAAACCTACCGTGGCTATCCTGCGTATACGCCGGGCGCGGTTCATTACTTTGACGGCGGCGGTGGTTATCTCGCGGGCTGGTATGACAGTCCCTTTTGGCAATCCTTATCTGAGCCGTCGACATTCGGGGGGCTATTTGATGATTCTGCTGACTTCCAGGATGATGACGATAGTGAGCGTCGATCTGCAGCGCCGTCGCGCGGGTTCGATGCGCGCGGCGAGACTGATCAATTAGGTGATCGGAGTTAGCCTATGGCCGCGACCGAGCAACTGATCTTGAACGACATGCCGAAGCCGTTGCGCGCGGTGACCCCCGCGAAGCTGTCTACTTTTGATCGCTGCCCGCGCCGATTTAGGTACCAGTATCTCGATCGGCCTACCCCGGTGCGCACCGGTGCGTGGGCGCATACCGGAATCGGTGCAGCGATCCACAACGCGCTCAAAGGACTTTGGGATCTGCCAGCAGAGCGTCGGACACCGGAAGCGGCGCGGTCCTTGCTGAGCACCGGCTGGCCGGAGCACGGCTTTCGTGATGATCGCCAGCGGGCGAACGCGCTGCGGGTTGCGACCGATCAACTCGCCGCCTACGTCGAGGGGATGGATCTGCAGGTCCAGCCACGCGGAATCGAGCGAACGGTCGGCGCCCCGTATGACTCCCTTGCGATCAGTGGTCGAGTCGATCGGGTCGATGAGCGCTTTGATGAGCAGCGCAGCCCGCACCTGGTTGTCGTTGACTATAAGACCGGACGAGCGATCCCGACCGAGGATGAAGCGCGAAGCTCTCTGCAACTGGCGCTTTATACGGTCGCGGTGCGGCGAACTTTCCGGGCACGTGCCTATCGCGTTGAACTGCATCACATCCCGACGGGCACTGTTGCCAGCTGGGAGTACACCGAGCAAACGCTTGATCGACAGTTGCGGCGCGCTTCGGACACCGCAGATGACATCGAGAACGCCGCAGCTAAAGTCGCGTCGGGCACCGATCGCGATACGGCCTACCCGGCGCATACGGGCACATGGTGCGGGTTTTGCGACTTCCGGCCCAGCTGTCCCGAGGGTCAGGGCGCCGGACCGGCGCGCGACCCCTGGTTCGCGGTGACTGATCAGCCGGCCGCGGCAGTCGATACGATGAGCTAATGCCGACCTCCGATCGACCGCTTCTCAACCGTGCTCTCGCGCCATTCTCGACCGGGATTTTTGGCGAGATGTCCGCGCTTGCGGTGCGGACAGGTTCACTCAATCTGGGTCAGGGTTTTCCCGACACCGACGGACCACAGGTAGTTCTCGATGCCGCGAAAGCTGCTATCGACGCCGGCCATAATCAGTATCCGCCGGCATATGGGATTGCCGAGTTACGCACCGCAATCGCGTATCATCAGAAGGATTTCTATCAGCAGAGTCTTGATCCGGACACCGAAATATTGGTAACAACTGGAGCCACCGAGGCGCTTGCTGCTTCGTTGCTCGCGCTTCTGGAGCCAGGCGATGAGGTGATCGCATTCGAGCCTTATTACGACAGCTACGTAGCGATGATTTCACTTGCGGGTGCGACGCGGCGCAATGTCACCTTGCGGGCGCCGCATTTTCGTCCTGACCTCGATCAATTGCGAGCTGCGATCAACAACCGAACGCGGCTGATCTTGCTCAATTCACCGCATAATCCAACCGGAACGGTCTTCAGCGCTGATGAGCTGAGCGAGATCGCGCGGCTGGCGATCGAATACGACCTGATTGTGATCACCGACGAGGTGTACGAGCACTTGACCTTCGACGGCGCGCGCCATATTCCACTTGCGACGCTGCCGGGTATGGCCGAACGTACAGTCACCATTTCTTCTGCCGGAAAGACATTCGGAGTGACCGGTTGGAAGATCGGCTGGGTATGCGCACCGAATGCCTTTATCGAGGCGATTCGTGCTGCGAAACAATACTTAACCTATGTCAGCGGCGCACCGTTTCAGCCGGCCGCTGCTGTTGGCCTCGGCTTGCCGCACGAGTATTTCGAAGAGCTCGCCGCGGACCTGCAACGCAAGCGGGATCGGCTTTATACGGCGCTTATTGATGCCGGGCTGACTGTATTCAAACCACAAGGGACCTACTTTATGACCGTGGACGTGCGTAGCGTCGGTTATCAGGACAGTCTTGATTTCTGCCGCGATCTGCCACAGCGCTGCGGTGTGGTCGCCATCCCGTCAGGCGTGTTTTATAACGACAGCCCCCAGCAAGGCAAGACTTTGGCGCGGTTCGCATTTTGCAAGCAAGACGACGTACTAGACGAAGCAGCGCGCCGATTGAACTCACTAGCGGGATCTAAGCCAAGCGGTGATGGCTAGTGTTACGCGCGCCAAAAATTATTCAGCGCTTCGAACGTAGCGGACGGATTTTCGATGGCGGGGGAGTGTGCAGCTCCGGAAATGATGGCAACCTCAGCGCCGAGCCGGTTCGCCATCGTCTGCTGCAGCGCAGGTGACCATGCGTTGTCTGACTCGCCATATATCACTAACGTGCGCACGTCGGTACGCCGCAACTGTTCGACTCGGTCCGGTTCACTGAGCATTGCTTGGCCCATGCCGAGCAATGAAATTGCGGCTGTTCGGACGAAACGGTCCTTATAGAAAGACTTCAGAGGTTCAGCAGGTGCAAAGAACGCTGGATCCTGACCTGCCAGCTGTTGACCAAGATCATAAATCTGATCCATGGGAAGCTTTCCCAGCAGAGCGAACGCCGCTTCGACGACACCCTTGCGTGAGCCCTCTAGATGGCGCGGTCCGGTCGACATCAACGTGAGGGAGCTGAACCTTGCTGGATCGGCGATTACTGCCGAGCGGGTGGTCAAACCGCCGAACGAGTGCCCAAGCAAATGAACCGGGCCATCGCAAATCGTCGCGGCCATCGCGGCCACGTCAAGTCCAAGTTCGTCGGTGCTGTAGGCCGCCGAGTCGTCCGATCCTGCTGACTCGTACTGACCCCGCTGATCGACAGCGACGACTGCCCAGCCAGCAGCGGTCAACGGATTGAGAATAGGGGCGAAGTCTTCCTTGCTACCGGTATATCCAGGAACTGCCAACACGGTGCCGCAAGGCTCGTCCGGTTCGGTCCAGATTGCTGCGAAGTCACCGCGAGAGGTATGCAGATCCCGTCGATGGGCGAGCGTGGGTGTCAATTGACGCAAGTCGGTATCGGTCACATGTGAAATCTAACCCGATTCGTTGTCGCTTGGGCGAAGCCCAGGGAGGATGGGTGAATGTCCTCGCCGATGACTAGACCCCTGCATATCGCCGTTGCCAACCAGAAAGGTGGCGTCGCAAAGACGACCTCTGTCATTTCAATTGGCACCGCGCTTGTTGAATTAGGTAAACGAGTGCTGTTGGTCGATCTAGATCCGCAGTCATGTATGACTTTTTCACTAGGTATTGATCCGGACGGCCTTGAGTTATCGATCCATGATGTGCTTACGGCGGACGTCCCTGCCAGCGACGTCATACAGAAGTCCGAGGATGGTCCGGACGTATTGCCCGCGACGATCGATTTAGCGGCGGCCGAGGCGCTGTTGCTCACTCGCACCGGCCGTGAATACGCACTTCGGAATGTGCTAGAGGATCTGTGCGCAAGTGCTCGCGATCCTTACGACGTCATCATCATCGACTGCCCGCCGTCATTGGGGGTGTTGACCATTAATGGCCTCACTGCTGCAGACCAGGTCATTATTCCGTTGCAGTGCGAGACACTTTCCCATCGCGGCGTCGGTCAGTTGCTTGGCACAATCGCCGACGTGCGAAAAATGACGAATCGGCGACTTAGCGTTCGCGGCATTCTGCCGACCATGTTTGATGTTCGCACCACTCACTCACGCGATGTGCTCGATGACGTGGCGCTGCGGTACGAGTTGCCGGTGCTCGCGCCGCCGATCGCGCGGTCGATTCGGTTTGCCGAGGCTCCGGCCGCTGGCCGATCAATCCTGCACACCTCACGCAACTCCAAGGGCGCTGAAGCATATCGC
>JBDTCL010000071.1:0-2517 GCA_039923595.1 Antricoccus sp.
CGAACGTGTTCACTTTTCACTCATCGGGATACGCTCGCCGCGCTCGCGGGCCACCTCTTCGGCAATCTCGTAACCGGCATCGACGTGGCGGATCACGCCCATGCCCGGGTCGTTGGTCAGCACCCGCTCGATCTTCTGCCCGGCCAGCGCGGTGCCGTCGGCGACGCAGACCTGGCCGGCATGGATGGAGCGGCGCTCGATGGTGATCGTGGACTGTTTTGCGGTTTCCTCAGAGGTCTGCACGGTGCTCCTTCGTCAGATTACGCGGTCAGGTGGGCTTACTCTTCGCGCATTGGAATGCGGACGTCACGTTCTTCACTGGTGTCAATGGCGAGGTCATAACCGGCATCGACATGCCGAATGACGCCCATGCCGGGATCGTTCGTGAGCACTCGCTCCAGCTTTGCCGCGGCAAGTTCAGTGCCGTCGGCCACCGAAACCTGACCGGCATGAATTGAGCGTCCGATGCCGACGCCGCCGCCATGATGGATCGACACCCAGGTCGCGCCTGAAGCGGTATTGACCATCGCATTGAGCAACGGCCAGTCAGCGATCGCGTCCGAGCCGTCGGCCATCGATTCGGTTTCGCGATAGGGAGAGGCGACCGAGCCACAGTCCAGATGATCGCGACCGATCACGATCGGCGCCGTGATTGTGCCGTCGGCGACCATCTCATTGAACTTGAGGCCAGCCTTGTCGCGCTCGCCGTAGCCCAGCCAACAGATTCGGGCCGGCAGTCCTTGGAATGCGACCTTCTCGCCCGCAGCCTTGATCCAACGGGTGAGTCGTTCATTATCTGGGAATAGCTCGAGTACCGCTTTGTCGGTGGCTGCGATGTCTTTCGGGTCGCCCGAGAGCGCGGCCCAGCGGAATGGACCTTTGCCTTCGCAAAACAACGGCCGGATATAGGCCGGCACAAAACCCGGGAATTCGAACGCGCGATCGTAGCCACCCTTGCGGGCCTCGTCGCGGATGGAGTTGCCGTAGTCGAAGACCTCAGCGCCTGCGTCTTTGAAGCCGACCATCGCTTCGACATGGTGGGCCATTGAAGCTTGGGCGCGGTCGGTGAATTCGTCTGGCTTCTTGTCGGCATATTCGGTCCAGTTGTCCAGATCAATGTCTTCTGGCAGATACGACAAGGGATCGTGCGCGGACGTCTGGTCGGTGACGATGTCGATCTCCACACCGCGACGAAGCAGCTCTGGGAAGAGGATCGCAGCGTTGCCGACTACTCCAACCGATAGCGGCGCGCGGGACTGCTTAGCTGCCATGCACTTCTCGATAGCATCGTCGAGCGAATTGGCTACGACATCGAGAAAGCGACTGTGGACTCGGCGTTCTAGTCGTCGTTTGTCAACATCGACGATCATGCAAACACCGTCGTTGAGGGTGACTGCGAGCGGCTGAGCGCCGCCCATGCCGCCACAGCCAGCGGTCAGGGTGAGCGTCCCGGCGAGCGTGCCACCGAATCGCTTTTCGGCGATTGCCGCGAACGTCTCATAAGTCCCTTGCAGAATCCCCTGGGTGCCGATATATATCCAGGATCCAGCAGTCATCTGGCCGTACATGGTCAGCCCCATGTGTTCCAGTCGCCGAAATTCTGGCCAGTTGGCCCAGTCGGGCACCAGATTGGAGTTCGCGATCAACACTCGTGGGGCCCATTCGTGAGTACGCATCACACCGACCGGGCGACCGCTTTGCACGAGCATGGTCTCGTCTTCGCGCAACGTGGTAAGAGTACGGATCAGCGCGTCGTACGATCGCCAATCACGAGCAGCACGGCCGGTGCCACCGTAAACGACCAGATCGTCTGGCCGCTCAGCGTTATCTGGATCGAGGTTGTTCATTAACATCCGCATCGGAGCTTCGGTCTGCCAGGAGCGAGCGGTGAGCTTCAAACCGGTGGTTGCTTTGACGGGGCGAGCGCCTTCCATGGCTTATTCCTTTTCGTCGAGGACTGCTGCGGTCAATTAAGTGATTACGGTGAGTGTTCGAGCGGCGGCGATCGCATCGCCACTGAGGACGAACGCGACGGCGCATTCGATGTCGGCTGCGAGATATCGATCCGGACCTGGACCTTGCGTGCCAGCCGCGCGCAAGGCGCCGATGACTGCTTCCACAACCGGTGATGGGGTCAGTGGAGCGCGCATGTCGATTGCCCGGGCGGCGGTCATGATCTCAATTGCGAGTACTCGCTGCAGACCATCGATCGCGCGCCGTAGTTTGCGCGCGGCGCTCCATCCCATAGATACGTGGTCTTCCTGCATCGCACTGCTGGGAATTGAATCGACGCTCGCGGGGACGGCGAGTCGTTTGAGTTCGGAAACAATGCCTGCTTGGGTGTACTGCGCGATCATCAGGCCCGAGTCGACCCCGGGATCTTCGGCGAGGAAGGGATTAAGACCGTGATTGCGTGACTTATCGAGAAACCGGTCCGAGCGACGTTCGCTAATGCTGGCGAGGTCGGCGACGGCGATTGCGAGGAAGTCGAGCACATAACCGATGGGAGCGCCATGG
>JBDTCL010000072.1:0-2835 GCA_039923595.1 Antricoccus sp.
ACCATGCGCGAAGCGGTTGGCGAACTCGGCGGCGATGAGTCGAAGATCAATCCGCTGGCGCCTGCCGAAATGGTGATCGACCATTCGGTTATCGCTGACATCTTTGGACGCGCTGATGCATTCGAGCGCAATGTTGATCTGGAATACGAGCGCAATCGGGAGCGCTACCAATTTCTGCGATGGGGCCAGAGCGCGTTTGACGAGTTCAAGGTCGTTCCGCCGGGCACCGGCATCGTGCACCAAGTCAACATTGAGCACCTGGCCCGAGTGGTTTTCGCCAGGAAAGGTCAGGCATATCCCGACACCGTCGTTGGCACCGATTCACATACCACCATGGTCAATGGGCTCGGAGTACTCGGTTGGGGCGTTGGCGGTATCGAGGCCGAGGCTGCGATGCTGGGTCAGCCGGTCAGCATGCTGATCCCACGTGTCGTTGGCTTCAAGCTAAGTGGCGTGTTGCCTGACGGCGCCACTGCGACTGATCTTGTTTTGACCATCACCGAAATGCTGCGTGAGCACGGTGTGGTCGGTAAGTTCGTGGAATTTTATGGTGAAGGCGTAGGTAATGTCACCCTTGCCAATCGCGCCACGATCGGCAATATGAGTCCTGAATTTGGTTCGACTTGTGCCATCTTCCCCATCGATGATGAGACGATCAGATACCTCAAATTCACCGGTCGTTCTGATGAGCATGTGGCACTAGTTGAGGCCTACGCAAAGCGACAAGGCATGTGGCACGATCCGAACGACGAACCGGAGTTCTCCGAATATCTCGAACTCGAATTAGGCACGGTCGTGCCGTCGATCGCTGGCCCGAAGCGACCGCAAGACCGGATCTCGCTGTCGGACGCGAAAACGGCTTTTCGCGAAGTGCTCCCGGCCTACGCCGCTGCGAACAGCGCCGCTGACGATGACGCGTCAGAGAGCAACGGCAGCTTTCCGGCGAGTGACCCACCGTCGCCGCACGAACCCGATGAGATCGATCCTCCCGAACGATCCGGATCAGTCACCAAGGCACTGTCTAAGAAAACCAAAGTCACGATGGAGGACGGCACCCAGTTCGAGATCGATCACGGCGCGGTCGTGATTGCTGCTATCACCTCGTGCACGAATACCTCAAATCCATCCGTCATGCTAGCCGCGGCGCTATTAGCAAAGAAAGCTGTGGATAAGGGCCTGACCCGCAAGCCTTGGGTCAAGACAACACTAGCTCCGGGCTCGAAAGTCGTCATGGACTATTACGAGCGAGCCGGCTTGACCCCATACTTGGAGAAACTCGGTTTCTACCTCGTCGGCTACGGCTGCACGACCTGTATCGGCAACTCTGGACCACTCCAGGACGAAATTTCTGCCGCGGTCAACGAGTCCGACCTCGCAGTCACCGCGGTGCTGTCGGGCAACCGCAACTTCGAGGGCCGGATCAATCCCGACGTCAAGATGAACTATCTTGCCTCGCCCCCGCTGGTCGTCGCCTACGCAATCGCTGGCTCGATGGACATCGATATCACGACCGAATCTCTTGGCAAGGACACCGCTGGTAACGATGTCTTTCTTAAAGACATCTGGCCATCGCCGCATGAGGTTCAGGAAGTGATGGACAACGCGATTTCGTCGGAGATGTTTACCTCCGATTACGCCGATGTGTTTGCCGGTGACGAACGTTGGCAATCACTGCCGACTCCGACGGGAAATACCTTCGAGTGGGATCAAGATTCGACCTATGTACGCAAACCACCGTATTTCGACGGCATGCCCGAGGATCCAGCCGCCGTCGAAGACATCGCTGGTGCGCGCGTTCTGGCGCTGCTCGGCGATTCGGTGACCACCGATCACATCTCCCCTGCTGGCGCGATCAAGGCTGACTCTCCAGCGGGTAAATACCTCGAAGAACATGGCGTGCAACGACTTGATTTCAATTCCTACGGCTCACGTCGTGGTAATCACGAGGTGATGATTCGCGGCACGTTCGGCAATATCAGGCTGCGAAATCAACTACTGGACAACGTCCAGGGCGCCTTCACTCGCAACTGGCTCGCAGATGGCGAGCAAACCACGATCTTCGAGGCGTCCGAGGCGTATCAGGCTGCCGGTGTGCCACTGGTGATTATTGCCGGTAAAGAATACGGCTCCGGATCATCGCGAGATTGGGCAGCCAAAGGCACCGCGCTTCTGGGAGTTAAAGCCGTGATCGCGGAATCCTTCGAGCGGATCCACCGGTCCAATCTGATCGGTATGGGCGTCCTGCCGCTGCAGTTCCCCAAGGGTGAATCGGCCGCGACAATGGGTTTGAAGGGTGATGAGGAGTTTTCGATCACCGGCATCACTGAGCTCAACAATGGCGGCATTCCCAAAAAGGTCAACGTCAAAGCTGGCGACTGGGAGTTTGAGGCCGACGTGCGGATTGACACGCCCGGGGAAGCTGACTATTACCGGCACGGCGGCATCTTGCAGTTCGTCCTGCGCTCGCTGCTGAGCAAGTAATCTCGGACGCGCGTTAGGTTCGCACACGCTCTTAACGATGTGCGTCGGTGAACGTGACGCGCGTGCTGGTGGCGAGCCTCCGGCTTGGGCCAAGTGACGTGTTGCCAAGTGACATGAGATAGGTGGTCAATGTCGACGCTGTGGACGGTCCTGCTCTGCGGGCTGGCCGTGCTGCTCGGTTCGATCGTCCAGGGATCCATCGGTCTAGGAATGGCGCTAGTCGCATCGCCCTTCGTTACCATCATTGATCCGACCCTGATGCCCGGCTCGATCATGTTGATCTCGTCATTACTCCCGATCGCGACGCTGATCAAGGAACGGGACCAGATCGATTGGCGGGGTTTAGCGTGGGCG
>JBDTCL010000073.1:0-10129 GCA_039923595.1 Antricoccus sp.
TTGCAGCAAAGTCTTCCACGATCTGACTGAACTGCTCGACGACGAATCCCTTGCCCAACACGGCCGCCTTGCCTCGGATATCGAGCTCTGCAGAAAAACACAATCGGGCTCCGTCGTCATCGACACACCGGGTTATAAGTCGCAGATCCAAATCGCTGTCGTGATCGTGATCGCGACCACGTGCCCTGATAGTGACCTGCCGCCTCGCAGCATCGTTGCCGCTGAGCCGACCGGTTCCAGAGAAATTCAACCGCAGCGGACCTAGGCGGACGGCGAAGGTTCCGCTAAATCCCTTTCCATCGACCGCCTGCAGCTTCGCTTCTGATAGGCATTCTGCGACCACGCTGGCGTCAGTTAGTGCCTTGAACACCGAGTCGACATCACCATTGACGATCGCAGAATGCCGTAACAACATGGTTCTAGCGTTCCATGAGAGGTTTGCGTTGCGCTCCATCGATCGGGATATGTGCGCCGTGCACTGCAGCTACCCGATCAGAACACAGCATCGTGACCAGCGATGCAACTTCCTCTGGCTTCGTGATGCGGCCGATCGGCACCGACCGTTCGGCGGCCTGGCGTGCCTCGGCCTGGGTGACTCCCATGTCTCGAGCGAATGCCTTTTCCAACAGATCCCAGCGATCGGTGTCAACAGGGCCGGGGTTGACCGTATTCACCCGAATGCCCTTTGGTCCGTACTGATCAGCGATCGATGAGGCAAAGTTCAGGTCGGCCGCATTCGCCGCTCCGGCGGTCATTTCCCAGAACGACGGCTTGAGGCCGTCATTGCCGACGACCAGGATGATGGTGCCGCTCCCCTGCTTGACCATATGTGGGACAACCGCGCGTACCGAACGTACGTAGCCCATGAACTTTAGGTTCAGTGAGGCGTGCCACTGCTCGTCGGTGAGTTCTTCGAGTAGACCGCCGGGGCTGCTGCCTGCACACGTTACGAGGATATCGATGCGGCCGAACTCGTCGACAACTTTCTGGACACACGCATCGACGTCAGCGCTCTGGCTCATGTCGCCTGCAAAACCAACCACCTTCTGGCCGGTTGCTGCCGCGAGTTCTTTGGCGGCGGCCTGGAGATCTTCGTCGTTACGTGCAGTGAGCGCACATGAAACGCCTTCTTCGCCCAGGTACTTTGCTACCTGGTAGCCGATTCCCTTGCTGCCGCCGGTGATGAGGGCGACTTTTCCGCCGAGGTTCAGATCCATGAGGGGCCTCTCGTTAGTTTGACTGTTCAGCACTCTTGAGTGAAAATGGTATACCAAATGAATCATGCTCCAGGAAGTTTCGCAACCTTTCGCCCTTACGAAGCCAAGTCCCATCTGCGGACAGCAGCGTCGTAACGGCTTTGGTGTGGTATACCAAATTGAACCCGGCTTAGCCTCAGAAAGGGCGATCGAGTGAAACCAGCGGCATTCGAATATCACCGAGTCTTCGACGCAGTTGAAGCAGTGCAGTTGCTCGAGGAACTCGGCGATGAGGCAAAAATTTTGGCCGGGGGTCAAAGTTTGACACCGATGATGAACTTCAGGCTGGCTCGTCCGACGGCCCTGATCGACATCAATCACTGCGACTCCTTGGACTTCATTCACCGCGATGACGACGTCCTCACCATCGGTGCGTTAACCCGACATCGGACCGTCGAGATGTCGACCGGAACCAAATTTCGGGATGGCTATGAGGTTTTGCCGCTGGCTGCTCCACACATCGGCCACTACCCGATCCGCACTCGCGGAACCTTCGGCGGCAGTATCGCGCACTCTGACCCATCAGCCGAGTGGTGCGTCTTGGCACGGCTGCTCGACGCGACGATTGTTCTGCTCGGACCGGACGGCAAACGCGAAGTGCCTGCAGCGGAGTGGTTCACCGGATTTCTGACAACCGCGATAGCGGATGCCGAGATCGTGCTCGAAGTTCGGTTCGCGCAACCTCGCCAACACGCCGCGCTGGCGGAGTTTGCGCAACGCCAGGGTGATTTCGCGATCGCCTCAGCAGCGGTCGCATACGACATCGTCGACGGCGTCTGCGCCAACACCGCTGTCGTACTCGGTGCGGTGGCGAGTGAACCTTTCCGGATCGCCGAACTCGACCAGATCGCTGACGGACTCGAACCCACACCAGACACGTGGCGAAAAGTTGCCGCCGCCGCGCCCGAGTACATTTCGCCGGCCGATGACCTGCACGGCGACTCCGACTACCGTCGCAGACTGGCGAAAACCATGATCGAACGAGCCTTCAACGACGCGGCCAGTGAGAAGGAGTCATAACAAGTGACTGCCAATACCGCACCGTTCACCTGGGTCGGGCAGCCGCGGGAGCGGCATGAAGATGCCAGGATGGTCAGAGGACGCGGCCAATTTACCGATGACGTCGCACGCGTCGGAGCACTCCATCTGGCTTTCGTACGCTCGCCAATCGCGGCCGGCCGCATCCTGAGTATCGATACCTCCGACGCGCTACGTATCGACGGCGTGCGAGCCGTCCTCACCGCAGTTGACCTCGGCGAGACAGAACTGACAGCGGTCCTAGAGAGGGACGGTTTCGTACCCACCTCGATGCCGATGCTCGCTTTTGATCACGTGCGCTATGTCGGTGAGCCCATTGCGGTGATTGCGGCGACCGACGCGTACGCAGCAGAGGACGGCGCCGAGCATGTTTTTGTGGATATTGAGCCATTAGAGCCGATTACGACGATCGACGACGCGGCACATCATCGAAATATCCACGAAGCTGCTACCCAAGGCACCTTGGTCGACCTGCAAATGTTCGAACATCCCGAGGTCGAGTCCCTCTTGAACGGTGCACACCTCACGCTGGATGAGGTGTTTACCGCAGCGCGGCTGAACGCTGCGCCGATGGAGTGCCGCGCCACCTTGGCCGAGATCGACGAACGAAGTGGCCAGCTCGTTTTGCATACCTCCACGCAGGTTCCACATCAGGTACGCAGCGGGATCGCCCAAGCCTTAGGGATGGCCGAGAACGCCATCCGAGTGATTGCGCCTGATGTCGGCGGCGGGTTCGGGCTCAAGTGCGTCGTCGGGCGCGAAGAAGTTCTGACCGCAGCAGTAGCGCGCCACCTCGGCCAGACTGTGCGTTGGTCTGAAGATCGCCGCGACAGCTTGATGGCCTCATTCTCCGGCCACGAGCAGCGGTACGGGGTACGGGCCGGATTTACCGAGCACGGGGTTCTCGTGGGAATCGCTGTGGACGTCGAATGCGATATCGGCGCTTATTCGGCATATCCATTCACCTGCGGTGTCGAACCGCTGATGGCCTGTACCGAACTCCCCGGGGTCTACAAGGTCGGGGCCTATTCGGCCCGTGGCCGCGGCTACGCAACCAATAAGGCACCAACCGCGCCGTACCGGGGCGTTTCACGACCGCAGATCGTGCTGGTGATGGAACGGTTGATGGAGAAGGCGGCTACTGCGCTCAACATTGATCCGATCGAGATTCGGCGCCGTAACCTAATCGCACCGACCGATTTTCCCTATACCGGGCCTAATCTCATCACCTATGAGCCAGGTTCGTACCTCGAATCACTCGATCGCTGTGATGCTGAGATTGATCGGCTTGGATGGCGCACCAGGACGGCCCCTGGCTTTCGGTACGGCCTTGGAATCTGCTGCTTCTCCGAACGCTCGGCGTACGGCACCACGACCATGGGCGCGCGCAAGATGGGCATGACACCGGGTTACGACGTCTCGCACATCACGATGGATCCAACCGGTTCGGTCACGGTCACTACCGGTACGTGCGGTCATGGCCAAGGCCATGAAACAACCTTCGCACAGATCGTTGCCGATGAGCTCGGTATTGATCCGGCCGACGTAAGACTGCGGCAAGGCGATACCGATATTTCCAGTTATGGTTGGGGCACTTTCGCCAGTCGGTCACTGGTGATCGGCGGGGGCGCGGCTCTTGATGCGGCCGGCAAACTTGCCGAGTCGCTCAAAATCGTGGCGGCCGCGGTCCTTGAGGCCAACCCCGAAGACGTTCGTCTGGCCGATGGCCAGGCATGGGTGGACCAGGTTTCGGTACCGATCAGTGAGCTCGCGCGCAAGGTTCACTTCAGTGCTCATGAAATCCCCGATGTACCGTTCCGGCTACTTGAAGCACGCGGTCAAGCCGATCCGGATGGCTGCTTCTCCAACGCAACGCATGCCGCGCTGGTGCGAGTGGATGAAGGTACCGGCGAGGCGCACGTGCTGGATTACATCGTTGTTGAAGACTGTGGAGTCGTGGTCAATCCACTCATTGTCGATGGTCAGGTACGCGGTGGAGTCGCTCAAGGTATCGGTGCCGCGCTATATGAACGACTGTCGTACGACGAGGACGGGCAGCCGCAGTCCGCAACGTTTATGGACTACTTGGTTCCCACGGCGTGCGAGATACCTGACCTGCACATCTTCCATCTTGAAACCCCAAATGAAGCCAGCAAAATTGGTGCTAAGGGTATGGGCGAAGGAGGCGCAATCGGCGCACCAACGGCAGTACTTAACGCCGTAAACGATGCGCTCGGCAGCGACTTCGATATGTTGCCGGTGCTTCCCAGCCATATCCTCGCCATGCTCGCGACCGAAGAAAGGACGTAGCCATGAGAGACATGCATCTGATCAATATCGAGGTTAATGGTTCTGCGCACGAGCTTGTTGTTGAGTCCAGACGCACCCTTGCCGACGTACTTCGCCAAGATATCGGCCTTACCGGGACACATCTGGGCTGTGAGCACGGGATCTGTGGGGCGTGCACCGTCATCCTTGACGGTGAACCGGTGCGTTCCTGCCTGGTGTTCGGAGTGCAAGCCGATGGCCGCTCGGTGCAGACCGTAGAGGGTCTGGCCCATGGCGATGAGCTGTCGGACCTGCAGAAAGCGTTCTCAAAGAATCACGCGCTGCAGTGTGGATTCTGCACACCGGGCTTCTTGATGCTGGCGGAGTCCTATCTCGCTAGTAAACCGACCGTGAATCGTGAGCACGTTCGCGAAGTGGTCGCATCGAATCTCTGCCGTTGTACCGGCTATCAGGGGATCGTAGATGCGATCACTGAGGTTGCGCAGCAGCGATCGGCATCATGGTGACTATCACTCCCCCGGCGCCTGTCGATACACCCGATCGCACCAGCGATTTGCCAAGTGCCGTCGTCGGCAGCAGGGTCACCCGCAAGGAAGATCAGCGGCTCATCCAAGGGCTCGGTAACTTTGGCCACGACGTCCAGCGGCCCCGCATGCTGCACGCACGAATCGTGCGGGCAAATGTCGCGCACGCCAGAATTACCGAGATCGACTGCAACGAGGCAAAGGCCCTGCCGGGTGTCATCGCCGTTCTCACCGGGCACGACCTACCGCATCCAATGCATATCCCGGTCCGGCTGCGTGTGCAGAATGTTGATCTCGATCCGTACCTCCAGCCGATTCTGCCCACTGATGAAGTGCGCTATGTCGGGGAGCCGATCGCGATCGTGGTCGCCGAAGATGCCTACCTTGCCGAGGACGGGGCAGAGTTGGTGATGGTCGAGTACGAAGAACTCCCCGTCGTTATGGACACAACTAGCGATCCAGAGACGACGATCTGCGCGACGTTCGACATGGGCTATGGACAACTCGATGGAGTCTTCGAGAGCGCAGCACACGTGGTCAGCCTGACTTTTGATATTGGTCGGCATAGCGCGGTGCCGATGGAACCGCGCACCCTTGTCGTCGATCCGGTCGGGCTCGATTCGTTGGAGATCTTTGGCGCGACCAAAGTGCCCGTGTTCAACCGACGAGTTCTGAGCGACCTGTTGGAATTGGACGAACAAAAGATCCATATGCATGCGATGGATGCTGGTGGTGGATTTGGAGTACGGGGTGAGTTCTATCCAGAGGACTTTCTGATTCCGTGGGTCGCGCAGCGCACTCGCAGACCCGTGTCGTGGTGCGAGGACCGTGCAGAGCACATGGTCTCGGTCAACCATTCCCGGCAGCAACAGCACCAGTTATCGCTGGCCCTGGACACGGACGGCCGCTTCCTCGGTTTGCGAGCCCACGTCATTCACGATAACGGTGCATATGCGC
The DNA here is from genome assembly GCA_039923595.1 of Antricoccus sp. Taxonomy (GTDB): domain Bacteria; phylum Actinomycetota; class Actinomycetes; order Mycobacteriales; family Antricoccaceae; genus Antricoccus. The sequence goes on from JBDTCL010000073.1 coordinate 6,065, forward strand.
GTACCCACGGCATCATCGTGCCGGAACTAACCCTCGCGATGTTGCCTGGTCCCTACCGAATCCCGGCCTATCGCGGCGAGGTCGCGGTCGCGTTATCAAACAAGACGCCCTGCGGTACGTATCGAGGACCCGGAAGGTTTGAGGGTACGGCCAGTCGGGAAGCACTGATCGATCACGCCGCAAGTGTGATTGGTATTGATCGAATTGAGTTGCGGCGCCACAACTTGCTCACGCGCGATGAGCTGCCGCATGCCCGAGCAATGAATACCCTGGGTGAAGACGTCATGATCGATCAAGGCGATTTCGTTGACCTGTATGACAAGGCACTCGTGCGGGCGGGTGAACTTGGCTGGCCACAGAAGGTCGATGCTGGGGGTGCCGATGGTCATCATCTCGGGCTCGGCGTCGCAATGTTCATGGAGAAGAGCGGCCTCGGCCCGGACGAGACGGCAGATGTCGAAATCACCCGGCGCGGCCGAGTGCGGGTGTACTCCGGGGGCACCTCACTCGGACAAGGTATTGAGACCGCGCTAGCTCAGATCGCGTGTGACGTGTTGCCGGTCGGAATCGAGAATATCGATGTCATTAATGGCGACACCGATCAGCAGCCGTTTGGCACCGGCTCCTGGGCGAGTAGGTCGACCGTGCTCGCGGGAAATGCGGTTCGCGGCGCGTGCGAGCAGGTCGCAGCACGGTTGATCGAGCTTGCTTCGCGCATGATGGAATGCTCAGTTGACGAGCTTATTATCGATGACTCTCAAGTGGTTCATCGACTTGATGCCAGCAGGAGCAGGACTTTTGCACAGATTGCTGCCGCTTCGGTGACCCCCTCGGCCTACGTGCTACCTACGGAACCAGCTGGGTTACGGCGCAGGTACCGGTTCACAGTCGATCACATGACGTATCCGTATGGCTGTCATATCGCTCTGGTGGATGTTCACTCGGGAACCGGCAAGATTGAAGTGCTGGGCTATCTAGTGGCCTACGAGGTTGGCGTCGCAGTGAATCCGAGCATGGTTGAAGGTCAGCTTCGCGGCGGAATCGCTCAAGGCATCGGAGGTGCTCTGTTTGAAGAATTCCGGTACGACGAAGCCGGACAGCCGCAATCGACCACATTCATGGACTATCTGATGCCAACTGCCAGCGAGGTGCCAGATGTGGAGCTGCTTGTGCTGACCGATCATCCGGCTGGCACCAACCCGCTTGGTGTACGTGGAGCGGGTGAAGGCGGACTCACGGCCGCTGGCGGTGCCCTGGCGAATGCGGTAAGGGACGCATTGTCGAGGGCAACCGGAAAAGCCATTCCCGTCACTGCACTGCCCATTACGCCATCTTTCACTGCGCACATATTAGAATCTGCCGGTGATGTACGCATCTAAAACCGACATGGTTACTGCAAAACTGCGCGAAATGATCATTGGCGGTGAACTGCGCGCAGCTGTCGCGCTTCGACAGCGTGATCTGGCTAATCAGCTCGGAGTCTCGCAGACACCGGTGCGTGAAGCCCTGCGTCGCCTCGAGTCAGAGGGCCTGGTCTCAAACGACCCGTACAAGGGCTCCGTCGTCGCGGAGGCCCGGCTCGGCCTATGGGGTGAGAACTACGCCATTCGCGCTGAACTTGAAGGGCTCGCTGCACAGTTCGCTTGTGATGTGGTCACCCGGGTTCAGTTGGATGAACTGCGGGCACTCGATGAGCAGATGCGAGCGATCGGACACGTCGATGACGATTATCATCGCTTGAATCAGGAATTTCATATGCGTATCTGCGAAATCGCCGATAGCCCGATGCTGCTTTCCTTCATCAAGTTGTTGTGGCGGGCACTCGGCAGTGGGCCCCAGGTCGTCCGCACGCACGCAGAATCGTGTCGGCAGCATCGACAGATCATTGCCGCGCTAAACAAGCGAGATAAAAGCGTCGTCGATTCCCTTCTCCACAATCACATCTTGGGTGCAAAGATCGACCAGCGGTGAGCTAATTGCTTGGGTATGGGCTGTGAAGCAGTTAGATCAGTCTTAACGTATTGCCATTTGGTATACCATTTGGTACACAAGACAGAGAGCTTACGAATCCATATCTCGCATCCTGTCGTCCGGAGCCGCCCATGTCCACCGCAACCGCACCAATCACCGGCACTCAAGTCATCCAAAACCTGCCGTGGAAATGGGGTGTGCAGGGCAAGGTTTTCATTATCGGCGGACTTGGTTTTATGTTCGACGCGTGGGACGTGCTGCTCAACGCATTCCTGTTCCCGTTGCTGGCCAAGGATTGGTCGCTCTCGATCTCTCAACTCGGCTGGCTCGGCACCACGAACCTCATCGGAATGGCCATCGGTGCCATTCTGCTAGGTGGGCTCGCTGACATCATCGGTCGCAAAAAAGTCTTCACCTACTGCCTCTTGTTCTTTGCTATTCTCTCGGTCCTGAGTGCCGGAGCACCGAATTACGAGGTCTTCATGATCTTGCGGTTCCTCGCTGGGGTCGGGCTCGGGGGCTGCATCCCCGTCGATTACGCGCTTGTCGGTGAATTCACGCCCGCTAAGGTGCGCGGGCGCGTGCTCACTGGGATGGACGCGTGGTGGCCGGTAGGCGGCACGCTTTGCGGTCTCGTTGCTGCGTTTCTCACGGCTCAGGGCATCGCCAACTGGCGCTTGCTGCTGCTGTTCATGGTGCTGCCCGCACTGCTCGTTGTGTGGGTTCGCCGCGGGATCCCTGAGTCACCCATGTACCTGTTACGCCGCGGCCGCGAAGAGGAAGCGCGCGAGATTATCGACAAGATGGTCGTCGATACTGGAGCTACCCCGATCCCATATATCATGGGCGAACCGGAACCAGCCGCGCCGCTGTCGGTCAGGTCGATCTTGGATCGGGTCGTTCACCTGTGGCGGTTCAGTGCTCGACGGACATTCATCTCTTGGGCATTGTTCTCCAGCGTGCTGTTCGTTTATTACGGCGCCCTGATCTGGTTACCCAAAATTTTGACGACGACCAAATACAGCGAATACGTCGCTTTCATGGTGACCACAGGCGTCACTGCTGTCGGCATCGTCGGTGTACTGATATCGGCATACTTGGTGGACTGGTTCGGCCGCAAAAATGTCATCTTCGGCTCCGCGATCCTCACAACGATCTCGATCGTGCTGTTCGCGACGTTCATCGACGTTCCCGGCGCTGCGAAATTCTGGATCCTCACTTTCGGTATTGTTATCGAGTTCTGCATTCCGGCGATCTACTGTTACTGCTCGGAGCTTTATCCCACCGAACTGCGCGCATCGGGCTTCGGGTGGGCATCTAGCTCCAGCCGGATCGCCGCCGCGTTCGTACCGGTCGCGTTCGGTAGCCTGCTATTCCCGCACCTGGGATATGTCGGCACTTTTGCTGTTGCCGGTGGCCTGCTCGTCATCGTCGCGACGATCATGATGTTCTTGACGCCTGAGACAAAGGGCGCGGAACTGCACTGATCGTGGGAAAGCACGGTCTAGCTGGGGTTTCGAGATACCCGGATATCGCCGGAATCGGCGGTAAGGCTCAGTCTGCGTGAGGCGGTCGGATCGGTCGGTATGTCGATCTTTGAGGCGCCGCTGCCGATTGAGACCTTGACCGCGTACGGATTCTTCCCGGGGATAGCAATCGCGATGGAACCTGAGTCGGACTTTGCGGTGATGCTCTGCGGATCGACGGTGAATTGGGCGTTCACGTCGCCGCTCGAAGTCACCAGGGACGCCTTGTCGCCGCTAAGACCATCAGCATTGATGCTGCCTGAATCAACAGACGCGGTGACGGGCGCACTGATGTCACGCAAAGTGACATCTCCGCTGTCGAGAGCGACGGTCACCGCGCCTTGGGCGCCATCCACAAGGACCGAGCCGGAATCGTTTGCCACCTTGACGCTCCCGACCTGGCCGCTCACTCTTGCATCCCCGCTGTCAAGCGTTAATTTCACATCCGTACCGGCCTGCACGTGCACCACAGAGCTCACCTCGCAGTTCCATCTGGCTGAGCAGCCCGGCAAATCCAAAGTGCCGTTATCTAGGCGATCGGCGGAGACTGGTCCGCCGCCGACCAGCG
>JBDTCL010000074.1:0-6166 GCA_039923595.1 Antricoccus sp.
CAACCCTTGCTGAGCTCTTTCGGCGCGACCACGGCGAAGTCACCATATTGAGCGGCCGAGACGATATCGCCGGTCGGGTCGATAGTGTGCACGGGATTGCCACCTCGAGCGTCACAAAAATAGGCGAGCCCCAGGACGACAATAGCGATCGGCACGAGGGACCGAAGCATATCGGCCATCGTTTCAAAACCGCGCTTGCGGGGACGGTAAGGCTGGGTATCGGCCACGCAGCCATGGTGCCTCACATTGCGACCGCGTGCCGCCGCGGGCCTCACTCTAAGATGTGGGTTACGGACCAACGACGAGGAGATCCCGTGCCAAAGAAGTCCAAACCCGAGCCAGATCATGCCATTCGCCCCGATCGCAATATCGCCTTAGAGCTCGTGCGGGTCACTGAGGCTGCGGCGATGGCCGCCTCTCGATGGGTCGGTCGTGGCAAGAAGAATGACGGTGATGGTGCGGCCGTCGATGCGATGCGTGCACTCATCAGTACGGTCTCGATGCAGGGTGTCGTGGTCATCGGCGAGGGCGAGAAAGACAACGCTCCGATGCTTTATAACGGTGAAGAAGTCGGCGATGGCACCGGCCCAGCGTGCGATGTGGCTGTGGATCCGATCGACGGCACGACCCTCATGGCCAAAGGCATGCCTAACGCCATCGCGGTGCTCGCCTTGGCCGATCGCGGCACGATGTTCGATCCGTCGGCAGTGTTCTATATGGAAAAAATTGCCGTCGGTCCGGAGGCCGCAGGCGCGATCAACATCAACGCACCGGTTGCGGACAATTTGAACAATATCGCTGCGGCAAAGAAGAAGCCGATGCGCGATCTCACAGTCTGCGTGCTCGACCGGCCGCGCCACCGCGAACTCGTCGCCGATATTCGCGCTGCCGGAGCCCGAATCAAGTTCATTACCGACGGTGATGTTGCTGGTGCGATTGCGGCAGCTCGCGATGGCAGTGCGGTCGACGTATTGATGGGCATCGGTGGCACTCCCGAAGGGATCATCGCTGCCTGCGCGCTGAAGTGCATGGGCGGCGAGATGCAGGGCAAGCTCTGGCCAAAAGACGACGCGGAACGCCAACGCGCTATCGATGCCGGACACGACCTCGATCGAGTGCTGAAGATCGCTGACCTGGTCACCGGCGAGAACGTATTCTTCTGCGCGACCGGAATCACTGATGGCGAGTTGCTGCGCGGCGTGCGCTATGACGCTGGCGGCGCGCATACCCAATCGCTGGTCATGCGCAGCTCGTCTGGCACGATCCGCCAGATCGATAGCCGACATGTGAATGCCAAGCTCATTCGCGATCTGCCCTCATAGTCTTCGGCGGCTGCGCCTCGCCAGACTCGATCGATTCGAGTGAGCGTGGCGCAGCTCATGATCGACGCTAAGGCAGAATAGGGGCTATGGCTACCACTGCAGATAGCGCTTCGGGCGCCCCTGAGTTCCGTATTGAGCATGACACCATGGGCGAGGTAAAAGTACCCGCGCAGGCGAAGTGGCGCGCCCAAACACAGCGTGCCGTGGAGAACTTTCCGATCTCCGGTCAACGCATTGAGCGCGCTCACATCGCGGCTCTCGCGCGAATCAAGGCTGCAGCGGCAAAAATTAATGGTGAGTTGGGTGTCATTGACGCCAACAAGGCCGCGGCGATCCAGGATGCCGCGCAGCATGTCATCGACGGCGAATACGATGCGCAATTCCCGATCGATGTTTTCCAGACCGGGTCCGGTACGTCGTCGAATATGAACGCCAATGAGGTCATTGCCACTCTCGCCAAGGAAGCGACCGGCATCGAGATCCATCCCAATGATCATGTCAATGCCAGCCAGTCCAGTAACGACGTGTTCCCGTCATCAATTCACGTTGCGGCCACGGCTGCGGTCATGAACGACCTGCTGCCCGCACTGGTGCATCTGGCGATCTCACTCGAAGCGAAGTCCGAAGAATATGTGAGCGTCGTGAAGTCCGGCCGGACCCATCTGATGGACGCCACGCCGGTCACCCTCGGTCAGGAATTCGGCGGCTACGCAGCACAAGTGCGCTACGGCGTCGAGCGGGTCCAGGGCACACTTCCCCGACTTGCCGAGCTTCCGCTAGGTGGGACAGCGGTTGGCACCGGGATTAATACTCCGGCCGGTTTCTCCGAAGCGGTGATCGCCGAATTGGCCCGCTCTACGGGCCTGCCGCTGACCGAAGCCCGCAATCATTTTGAAGCGCAAGGCGCACGTGATGGCCTGGTCGAACTCTCTGGCCAACTGAAGACCATTGCGGTCGGACTCACTAAAATCGCCAACGACATCCGCTGGATGGGTTCGGGCCCGCGCGCTGGTCTCGGCGAGATTTCGCTCGCCGATTTACAGCCTGGCTCCTCGATCATGCCGGGCAAGGTTAATCCCGTCCTATGCGAGGCGATGGTGATGGTCTGCGCACAAGTTGTCGGCAATGACGCGACGATTTCCTTTGCCGGAGCACAAGGGAACTTCGAACTCAATGTGATGCTGCCGGTAATGGCGCGCAACATCTTGGAGTCAATCCGACTGCTATCGAATGTCAGCAACGTCTTCGCTGATCGTTGCGTCGATGGCATCACCGCAAACGAAGAGCACTGCGCCACGCTCGCTTCCTCCTCGCCATCGATCGTGACGCCACTGAACAAATACATCGGTTACGAAGAGGCTGCTGCAGTAGCGAAACAGGCTCTCAAAGAGCGCAAGACGATTCGCGAAGTAGTCATCGAACGCGGTGCAGTTCGTGACGGCAAGCTCACCGAGGAGCAGCTCGACTCCGCGCTCGACCTGTTGTCGATGACCCACCCATAAACCCTTTTGCAGTGGCTTTCGCAACAATAACTTGCCATTCGTCGTTGTGAAAACCATTGAGCGCTCGAGCCTTAGAGGGCCTCCCCTTCCAGCATGCTGGTGACCAAGGCCGCGATCGGTGACCGCTCACTACGGGTGAGCGTGATGTGCGCAAACAGCGGGTGACCCTTAAGGGACTCGATTACCGCCGTGACGCCATCATGACGCCCCACTCGCAGATTGTCGCGTTGAGCGACATCGTGGGTGAGGATCACTCGGGAGTTCTGGCCGATCCGCGAGAGGACCGTTAGCAGCACGTTGCGTTCCAAGGATTGGGCCTCATCAACGATGACAAACGCATCATGCAATGACCGACCTCGGATGTGGGTCAGCGGCAGGACTTCGAGCAGGTCCCGTTGGATGACCTCATCAATGACTTGCCGTGAGGTGATCGAGGAAAGGGTGTCAAAGACTGCCTGCGCCCAGGGTGACATCTTGTCGCCTTCAGTACCAGGGAGGTAGCCGAGTTCTTGCCCGCCGACCGCATAGAGCGGACGGAATACGATGACCTTCTTATGCTGCCGTCGTTCGAGGACCTGCTCAAGACCGGCGCACAGCGCAAGTGCCGACTTGCCAGTGCCGGCGCGACCGCCGAGCGAGACAATCCCAATTTCTGGGTCCATCAGCAGGTCGAGGGCGATACGCTGTTCAGCAGAACGTCCCCGAATGCCAAATACCTCGTGGTTTCCTTTTATCAGGCGGATCTGCTTCTCAGGAGTCACTCGGCCTAAAGCCGATGCGGTCGCGGACTGCAGTACGAGTCCGGTATGACAGGGAAAGTCACGAGCCGAATCATGATCGATCACGTGTTGTTCGTAAAGTTGATCGACTTCCGTGTCGTTGATGCCGACCTCCGCCATGCCAGTCCAGCCGGTCTCGACCACCCCGACGGCTCGATACTCCTCGGCGGCAAGGGCAACTGAAGCAGCTTTCACCCGCAGCGGCATGTCTTTCGTGACGAGGATGACGTTGTCGCGCTCCTTCTTGAGATTCATCGCGACGGACAAGATCCGACTGTCATTTGCGCCATCGCGAAAACCACTGGGCAAAACTGAACTATCAGTGTGGTTCAGTTCAACTCGTACCGTTCCGCCCTCGGCGTTTATTGCAACTGGACCGTCGAGCCGACCATGTTTAGCGCGCAGATCGTCGAGCATGCGCAAGGTTTCGCGCGCAAACCAACCAAGCTCAGGATGGTGACGTTTGGCCTCTAACTCGCTAATCACGACCAATGGAAGCACGATCTCATGTTCGCCAAATCTGCGTAATGCAGCTGGATCCGAGAGCAAAACGCTGGTGTCGATGACGTAGCATTTGCGGTCGCTGCCTTCCTGCCCCGGTCGCAGATCGATAGCGGTAAGGGTCTGTGCATCGGTAGTTGCGGCAATTGCTGCCATGCTTTGAGCTCCTCGGGATACCCAAGTCGGGAAGTAACTCAGTGGATGGATGGCTGACTATTCACCTTCTGGTCGTCCTCCTGGCAACCTACGCTGCGGTGCAGCCAAAACGCGTGAGCAACGCGCAGCGACGTCGCATCCAAAGGTGAATTTGCGCGAGATTTCTTGTGCGGATCTAGCCGAGGGCATTGCGACAATTCGCCACCGCTGAGGCAGGCATAGAATCGACCTATGGCAGAGCAGCTAGCAATTGTCGAAGTCTCCCCGCGAGATGGCCTGCAGAATGAGAAGACGCTGCTGAGCACCGGGGCAAAGCTTGACCTGATCGAGCAGTTGATTACTGCGGGCGCGCGCCGAATCGAGGCGGTCTCGTTCGTCCACCCCAAGTTCGTACCAGCGATGGCCGATGCCGAGGCGGTCATGGAGGGTGTCACCCGGCGTGATGATGTCTCGTATATCGGTTTGGTACTCAACCCTCGCGGCTGGAGCCGGGCGCGGCTGGCTGGGGTTGACGAGATAAATGTCGTGGCGAGCGCCTCGGAGACATTTAGCGAAAAAAATCAGAACTCGACGATCGAAGGCATCATCGGTGATGCCGAAGAAGTGCTCGCTGACGCTACCGCGAGCGGCATGCCGACTTCGCTGACGATCACGGTCGCTTTTGGTTGCCCTTTTGAAGGCGAAGTTGATCCTGACGTGGTGATTGACCTTGCTCGTCGGGGCGCCGCAGCCGGAGCGCAAGAGATAGCGATTGGTGACACCATCGGCGTGGGCGTGCCCACGCAAGTGACGAGGCTGTTTGACGGCATTCGCGCTGAAGTGGGGCCAGATGTGCGGTTGCGGGGTCATTTTCACAACACTCGCAATACCGGTTATGCAAACGCAGCGGCGGCTCTCGCTGCCGGAGTACGGGTTCTGGATGCTTCAGCGGCTGGGATCGGTGGTTGTCCGTTCGCGCCGAAAGCGACCGGCAACATTGCGACCGAAGACTTGCTATATATGGTGCATCGCATGGGTTTCGAGACCGGCATCGACCTCGAGAAGTATTTTCCGATCGCCGATTACCTCGCTGGTCAACTCAATCACGATGTCGCAGGACAATTGAGTAAGGCCGGCAACTTTCCCCGCCAGGTCTAAATTACAGATCGCGGGCCGGATGCGAATTACTCTCGACTCAACGCGCGTCAGGTTCGCACACGCTACTGCAAATTAGCGTGTCGAAATGTGACGCGCGTGAATGCTTTGGCGTCAAACGTACCGACTAGATACCAGCGATCGCGCCGGATTCGAGTAGCGCTTCGATCTGGGCCGGGGCGTAGCCGAGTTCGCGCAGGACCTCCGTAGTGTGCTCGCCCAACATGGGCGCGGCGGTTCGTACCGAAGGCGGCGTATCGCTCAACTTTGCCACGGGTGCGAGGAACTGCACGTCGCCGAGCACTTTATGCGGGGCCGTCACAATCATGTGGCGGGCCGCGACCTGCTCCTGAGCCAGTGCCTCGTCGTAGGTAAGTACCGGGCCGCCCGGGACACCGGCGGTATCGAGCCGAGCAGCCCATTCCGCAGTCGTGCGAGTCGCCAGGATACCCGTGAGCTCGTCCGCCAGGCTTTCCACGTGAGCGATCCGATCCTCGCCAGTAAGAAACTCTTGGCGCTCCATCAGCTTTGGTCGCTCGATCACTTGCTGGCAGAAGATCTCCCACAGTTTTTGGTTATTCGCACCGATGGTGAGATATCCGTCCGCGGTCTGATACGCCTGATAGGGCGCATTTCGCCTGTGCCGCGAACCGTTCGCGGCAGCAATTTCGCCGTCACCGAAGTACGCTCCCGCCTCCCACACCGTCAGCGCGAGACCCGAATCCAGCAGCGCGACGTCGATGTACTGCCCCGCACCGCCTCTAAGCCGACG